>DATFRE010000267.1:0-4641 GCA_035263545.1 Dongiaceae bacterium | reverse complement strand
TCCTCGGCTTTATCGGCATGGCGACGCCCAATTTCCTGCTTGCCCTCTTCGTCATGTATGTCTCGGTCGTCTATCTCGGCTATTCCGTGGGCGGGCTGTTCTCGCCGGACTTCGTCAACGCGCCCTGGAGCTTGGCGCGGCTCGGGGACCTGCTGCGCCATCTCTGGATTCCCGTGGTGGTCCTGGGCGTCGCCGGGATTGCCGCGCTGATCCGCATCATGCGCGCCAATCTGCTGGACGAGCTGCACAAGCCCTATGTCGAGACGGCCCGGGCGAAGGGCCTGCCGGAGCTGACGCTCACCTTGCGCTATCCCGTACGGGTCGCCCTCAATCCCTTCATCAGCACCGTGGGCTGGGTCCTGCCGACCCTGGTCTCGGGCGACGTCATCGTCGCGACGGTCCTCAGCCTGCCGACGGCGGGGCCGATCCTGATCCAGGCGCTGAAGACCCAGGACCAGTATCTGGCCGGCGCCCTGCTCCTGTTCCAATGCATCTTCGTGCTGCTGGGAACTCTGCTCTCGGACCTGCTGCTGGCCTGGCTCGATCCGCGGATCCGCTATGACCGCTAGCCCGCCCGTCACGCCCGACCAGGCCGAGGACGAGCCTCTTCCGAGCGAGGCGGTCCAGAGCGAGCTGGAGGCCATGGCGGGGGCAGGCAAGCTCGCCACCGGCGGGCGCGCCGTCGCCTCGCAATGGCAGCTCATGTGGTGGCAGTTCCGCCGCCACCGCCTGGCCATGGCAAGCGCGGTGGTGCTGCTGATCATCTATCTCGTCGCGGCCTTCTGCGAGTTCATCGCACCCTTCGACCCGCTGGCCTTCACGCCGCGCTACACCTATGCGCCGCCCCAAGCCATCCATCTCTTCGACCGCGACGCTGGGGGCGATCTGGTGCTGAGGCCCTTTGTCAACGGCTTCAAGGTCACCATCGAGAAGAAGGCGCTGCGCCGGGTCTTCGTCATCGATCCGACGGTGAAATATCCCATCGGCTTCTTCGTCAAGACCGATCCCTACAAACTCTGGGGCCTCTTCACCCTGGAGCACAAGCTGATCGGGCCGCTCGATCAGAACAATCCCATGTTCCTGCTCGGCGCCGACCGTCTGGGGCGCGACCTCTTCAGCCGCGTCGTCTACGGCACCCGGATCTCAATGTCGATCGGCCTGATCGGCGTGACTCTGAGCTTGCTGCTCGGCGTCGTGCTGGGCGGCATCTCCGGCTATTACGGCGGCCGGATCGACCATGTGATCCAGCGGGTGATCGAGTTCATCCTGTCGCTGCCGACCACGCCGCTCTGGCTCGGGCTCGCCGCGGCGCTCCCCCCCAACTGGCCGCCGCTCAGGATCTATCTCTGCATCACCATCATCCTTTCGCTCTATGGCTGGACCAATCTTGCCCGGGTGGTGCGGGGGCGCTTCCTTTCGCTGCGCACGGAGGATTTCGTCACCGCCGCCCGGCTCGACGGCGCCAGCGAGCCGCGCATCATCTTCCGGCATATGGCGCCCTCCTTCGTCAGCCACATCATCGCCGAGGTCAGCCTCGCCATCCCGAATATGATCCTGGCGGAGACGGCGCTGAGCTTCCTCGGCCTCGGGCTGCAGCCTCCTATCATCAGCTGGGGCGTGCTGCTGCAGGAGGCGCAGAACATTCGCGCCATCGCCACGGCGCCCTGGCTGTTCGCGCCGGGCATCGCCGTGATCATTGCCGTTCTGGCGCTCAACTTCGTCGGCGATGGGCTGCGCGACGCCGCCGATCCCTACAGCCATCACTGAGGCCGCGATGGCGAAACCGGCCCCGGAGACCCCACGCGCCGACACGTTGCTCGAGGTGAAGAATCTCAGCACCTGGTTCGAGACCGGCTTCGGCGTCATCAAGGCGGTGGAGGAGGCGAGCTTCACCTTGAAGCGGGGTAAGACCCTCTGCGTGGTCGGCGAGAGCGGCAGCGGCAAGAGCGTGACCGCGCGCTCCATCCTGCAGATCGTGCCCCGGCCCGGCCGTATCATGCGCGGGGAGATTCTGCTGCATGGGGCCGAGACGCTCTCAACCCGCGACGGCATCGTCGACATCGCCCGGCTCGATCCCCGCGGCCGCGAGGCGCGCTCCATCCGCGGCCGGGACATCTCCATGATCTTCCAGGAGCCGATGTCGAGCCTGAGCCCGGTTCACACCATCGGCCACCAGATCGTCGAGGTGATCCGTCTCCACCGCAAGGTCTCCAAGGCCGAGGCCCGGGAGCGCGCGGCCGAGGTGCTGGACCAGGTCCGGATCCCCCGGCCGCGCCAGAGCCTCGACAGCTATCCCTTCGAGTTCTCTGGCGGCATGCGCCAGCGGGCCATGACCGCAATGGCGCTCGCCTGCGGGCCTAGGCTTCTGATCGCCGACGAGCCGACCACGGCCCTCGACGTCACCACCCAGGCCGAGATCCTCGATCTGATCAAGGAGCTGCAAGGCCGCTATGGCATGTCCGTGATGTTCATCACCCACGACATGGGCGTGGTCGCCGAGATCGCCGAAGAGGTGGTAGTGATGCAGCTCGGCCGCGTGGTCGAGCGCGGTCCGGTCGATCAGATCTTCCACGACCCCCGCCATCCCTATACCCAGCGCCTCCTCGCCTCGGTGCTGAAGCTGGAGCGCCGGGCTCACCGGGTGGTGGCCACCCCGGCGAGCCCATCGGCGCCGCGCGTCCCCGAGGCGGTGCTGCGGGTCGAGGGGCTGCAGATGCTCTATCCGCCGCGGGCCCGGCTGTTCCGGAAGTCGACCGAGCCGCCCGTCAGGGCCGTGGACGATGTCAGTTTCGAACTCTACCGCGGCGAGACCCTGGGTATCGTCGGCGAGAGCGGGTCGGGCAAGACGACCTTGGGGCGCTGCGTGCTCCGGGTGCTGAAGCCCTCCAGCGGGCGCATCCGCTTCCAGAGCCGCAAGGCCGGCGAGGTCGATCTTGCGGGCCTGCCGGAGCGCGCGCTCAAACCTTACCGGCGCGAGATCCGCATGGTGTTCCAGGATCCCTTCGCCTCCCTCAATCCGCGCATGACCGTGTTCCAGATCATCAGCGAGCCGCTGGTCAACAACGGCGTCGCCCGGGGGCGGGCGCTGGAGGATCGCATCGCTGGGCTGATGGTGAAGGTCGGGCTTTCTCCGGACATGCTGCGCCGCTACCCCCATGCCTTCTCCGGTGGCCAGCGCCAGCGCATCGGCATCGCCAGGGCCATCGCGCTGGAGCCTCAGCTCATCGTCGCCGATGAGGCCACCTCTGCCCTCGACGTCTCCCTGCGGGCGCAGATGCTGGACCTGCTGCTGCAGCTACGCGAGGATCTGGGCCTCAGCTACCTCTTCATCAGCCATGACATCAGCGTGGTGCGCTATATGTGCGACCGGGTCGCCGTGATGCATCTTGGCAAGGTGGTGGAGCTGGGCGAGACCAGCCAGATCTGCGATGACCCGAAGCACCCCTATACCCGATCGCTGATCTCGGCCGTGCCGCGGCCGGACCCGCGGCTCAGGGGCAGCATTCAGCGCATCCGCTACCAGCCGGAGACGGCCGCCCCCGCCTGAAGGCAGTCACTTCTTCCTTTGCCGCTTCACATAGCCCTCGACGAAGGGGCCGCCTTGGAATTTGACGACAGGGTCGTCGGCCTTGCGCCTGTCGCCGCGCTTGAACATCGCGGGGGCCGCATATTCCGCGTTATCCTTCGGCTTGTAGGCGACGTGGCGGGCATGGGCGTTGCTCCACCAGCGGCGCTTGTTCGCCGAGACGCCGTAGAGCACGGTGAAACCGAGCAGCTTCGCGGCGAAGCAAGCCTCGATCATCCGCAGCAAATCGGGATAGCTCTGCCAGGTGGAGAGGTGGCGCGGATCCTTGGGTACCGGTGCGGCGGTGCCGATCCTCAGGCAGGCGATATCCATATCGTATTTGTCGACGAAGAAGCTGGCGAGGCTCTCGCCGAAGGCCTTGCTGACGCCGTAGAGCGAATCCGGCCGATGCCCGGCCCGGCCGTCCAGCCGCTCATCGCGAGTATAAAAGCCGGTGGCGTGGTTGGAGCTGGCATAGACGATCGGCCCGGCCCCGTGGCGGCGCGCCGCTTCGAAGACATTGTAGGTGCCGATGATGTTCGCGGCATTGATCTCCTTGAAACCGGTCTCGAAGGAGATGCCGCCGAAATGGATGATCCGGCCCGCGCCTTTGACCAACCGGTCGACGGCTTTGGCATCGGCAAGGTCGATCTTGGAGAGCCTTTCACCGGGGAGCGCGGGGCCTGGATCGCGGATGTCCGAGGACCGGAGCTTGCCATAACGCTCGATCAGATGGGGCCGAAGCCAGCGGCCCAGCAGGCCGGCGGCTCCTGTCAGCAGCATCGGCCTGGACTCCGTCATCATGTCACCCGTGTCGCCGCGAGTTGCAGGGGAAGCAGGGCCGCCGGAGATGGCGGCTCGCACCAAGTTGTCTTACCATTTTGCATTTACTTTCCAAAGTTCTAAAGATGCGAGACAGTCGGGCTTGGGCGGCGGCCTCCCGAGGCGGCCCCGGAGGGAGCGAGGGTGGTGGCAGAGAAGAAAGCGGCGATGGCGGACGGCAGGCGGCCGCAGGGCTGGATGGTCCAGTCTCCGGTCCGCCAGTCGAAGCTGGCCGACCAGCTCTACGAGCAGAT
>DATFRE010000266.1:0-9797 GCA_035263545.1 Dongiaceae bacterium | reverse complement strand
TTCACCCATGGCGGCGGGACGATCCTGCTGAAGGACGACTACAAGAGCGGCGACAAATCCTTCACCGCCCAGATCACCAAGCTGAAGGCCCAGGGCCAGAAGCCCGATGTGCTCTACATCTCGGCCATGCCCGACGATATCGGCCTGGTGGTGAAGCAGATGCGCCAGGCCGGCGTGATGCAGCCGATCATCGGCGGCGACGGCTATGACACACCGCTCCTGCTCAGCGTCGGCGGCAAGGCGGCCAATGACGTCTACTACTCGACCCATGCCTATATGGCCGAGGACGGCACGCCACCGATCGTGAAGTTCTTCAAGGACTACAAGGCCGCCTACAACACTGCGCCGGAGAACGCCTTCGCGGCCCTCGGCTACGACACGGTGGGGCTCATCGCCGACGCCGTCGGCCGGGCCGGCGCCGCCGAGCCCGGCAAGATCCGCGACGCGCTCGCCGCCACCCAGGGCTATAAGGGGATCACCGGCTCGATCTCCTATCAGCCCGGCAGCCGCGTGCCGCAGAAGACGGTCTCCTTGATCGGCGTCAAGGAGGAGAAGCTCTACCTCGCCGATGAAGTGACCCCGAACTGGATCGCAGCGCCCTAGAGAAGAAGTAAGCTCAGGGCCTCAAGACGCAGCGTCCTTACCCTCTCCCGCGCTTTGTAGCGGGAGAGGGTTCTCTATGGAGTACCGCCCCTGTCCGATCCTGTTCTCTTCGGCGCCGCTTATAGCGTCTATGTGCGGATCGCGCGGCTGGCGCTGGTCGAGAAGGGGGTGGCCTATCGGCTGGTGGAAGTGGACATCTTCGCCGAGGGCGGGCCGCCGGCGGACTACCTGGCGCGCCATCCT
This sequence comes from Dongiaceae bacterium, assembly GCA_035263545.1. Taxonomy (GTDB): domain Bacteria; phylum Pseudomonadota; class Alphaproteobacteria; order Dongiales; family Dongiaceae; genus DASXQK01. Next base: position 8,951 of record DATFRE010000266.1, on the reverse strand, counting down.
TTCGGGCGGATCCCTGCCTTCGAGCATGACGGCTTCCGCCTCTATGAGAGCGGCGCCATCACGCGATATGTCGACGAGGCATTTCCGGGGCCGGCGTTGCAGCCCGCCGCGCCCAAGGCCCGCGCCCGGGTCAACCAGGCGATCAGCATCCTGGACAGCTACGCCTACCGCACCCTTGTCTGGGACATCTATGTCGAACGCATGCGGGCGGCGGAGAACGGCCGCACCACCGACGAGGCGCGCGTCGCCGCCGCTTTGCCGCGGGCCGAGACCTGCCTCGCGGCGCTCGAAGCCTTGATGGCGGAAGGTCCCTGGCTCGCGGGAGCGGCGCTGAGCCTCGCCGACCTCCATGCCGCGCCGATCTTCGCCTATGCCGTGCTGGCGCCGGAGGGCCGCGATCTCCTGGCGCGCCATGATGCGCTCCGGCGATGGTGGGAGAGGATGGCCCGGCGCCCGAGTATGGCCGCCACGCGCTCGCCGCTGGAGCCTGACTAGGCTAGTAAGCGCGCTTGCTGATGAAGCCCACGAACAGAGTCAGCGTCAGGATCCGGAGATCGAACCAGAGCGACCAGTTGTCGATATAGCTGAGATCGTATTGGACGCGGGCCCGCATCTGCTCGACCGTCTGGGTCTCGCCGCGAAGCCCGTTGACCTGCGCCCAGCCGGTCATCCCCGGCTTCATCCGGTGGCGGCCCAGATACTCGTCGATCATGGCCGCGTATTTGTAATTGTGGTCGACCGCATGGGGCCGGGGCCCCACCAGCGACATCTCCCCCTTGAGCACGTTCAAGAGCTGGGGCAGCTCGTCCAGGCTGGTGCGGCGGAGCACCCGGCCCACCCGCGTCACCCGCGGGTCGTTGCGGGTCGCCTGGGGCACGCCTACCTCCAGGGGCCGGTCCACATACATGGTCCGAAATTTCATCACGTTGATCGGGTTGTTGTTGAAGCCGAAGCGGGTCTGGCGGAACAGCACCGGTCCGCGGCTGTCGAGCTTGATGGCGATCGCGATCAGCAGGCAGGGGACGAGGAAGATGAGGCAGAGGATCGGGGTCAGCACCCGGTCCTCGAGATTCTTCAGCACCAGATCCCAGCCCGAGAGCGGGCGCTCGAAGACATCGAGGAAGGCCACGCCCGCCGCCGAGGTCATGCCTCTGAGCGGCAGATAGAGGGTGAACACATCGGGACAGATCCGCACATTGATGGAGAGTGCCGCGAGGGATTTCATGATCTCGCGGATGCGCTTCTCCTGGCTCCAGGGCATGGCGACCACCACCTCGTCGACCTCGCCGTGCTGGATGTCCTCGACCAGCCGCACGATGCCGCCCCGGATGCGGCCATGCTCGACGCCCTGGACCGCCTCCTCCTCCCGCTCCTCGGGGTCGTAATAGCCGACGAGGCGCAGATTGCGCTCGCCGAGCTGGCGCAATTGCCGGTCGACCTGGCGGGCGAGCTCGCCATGGCCGACGATGGCGAGCTTGAGGGCGAGGCGCCCGGATTTGAGCCAGCGGTCGATCTGCAGCGCCGCGAAGGCGCGCAGCAAAAGGAATCCCCCCAGGCTGAAGCTGAACCAGAGGGCAAGCCAGGCGCGAGAGAAGAGATCGGCGGTGTCGGTCAGGATGCTGACCACGATGAGCGTGGCGAAGACGGCGACCCAGGCGGCCACCACCTTGGCCACCTCCACCGCCTGGCGGCGCAGGCTGGAAAGGCTGTAGACCCGGGCGAAATGCATGTAATTGGCGGTCAGCACCATGCCCAGCACGGTGGCGGACATGTAGGTGCCCGGCAGCTCGAGATTGCCGGCGCGCAGCGCATAGGCGATGAGGGCGGAGAGCGCCACCGACAGCACGTCGCCGGCTCTCAGGAGCCCCGAGAGTACGGTTTCCGAGTCCTTGCTGAAGCCGGCGGCGGGCCGCATCATCATGGCGCCGATTTATAATCCCGGTGCCGATGGCAGGCCATGGTCTTCCTGACATGGGCGCGCTACATGCAGCATGGCTCAGGCAACTCCTCGCCTCTTGCCCTGTTTTCCCTGTGGCCTTCTGGCCTGTTTTCCCTAATGCCGGGCGGCCGGGTTTTGCCTCCATTCGACCAAAACTTGCCCGGAGCGGCCAGCGTGGACCTTTGCGGCGTTCCGGGCTAGGGTCGCCCGCTTTCGCCGACGGAACGAGAGGATATCAAGGCCATGATGCTGCGCAAACGCGTGCTGGTGACGGGAGGGGCCGGCTTCCTGGGCTCCCATCTCTGCGAGCGGCTTCTCGCCCTCGGCCATGACGTGCTCTGCATCGACAACTTCTTCACCGGCACCAAGGACAATGTCCTGGCGCTGCTCGACGACCATCACTTCGAGCTGCTGCGCCACGACGTGACCTTCCCTCTCTATGTCGAGGTCGACGAGATCTACAACCTCGCCTGCCCCGCCTCGCCCATCCACTACCAGCACGACCCGGTGCAGACGACCAAGACCTCGGTCCATGGCGCCATCAACATGCTGGGTCTGGCGAAGCGCGTGAAGGCGAGGATCTTCCAGGCCTCCACCTCCGAGGTCTATGGTGATCCCCATGTCCATCCGCAGACCGAGGACTATCGCGGCAATGTCAACCCCATCGGCCCGCGCGCCTGCTACGACGAGGGCAAACGCTGCGCCGAGACCCTGTTCTTCGACTATTACCGGCAGCACAAGCTGCGCATCAAGGTGGCGCGGATCTTCAACACCTATGGCCCGCGCATGCATCCCAATGACGGGCGGGTGGTCTCCAACTTCATCGTCCAGGCGCTGAAGGGCGAGCCGATCACCATCTTCGGCGATGGCGCCCAGACCCGCTCCTTCTGCTATGTCGACGATCTGATCGAGGGCTTCATCCGCCTGATGGCGACCGGGGACGAGGTGACCGGCCCGATCAATCTCGGCAATCCCGGCGAGTTCACCATCCGCCAGCTCGCCGAGCTGGTGATCGCCGAGACCGGGTCCAAATCGAAGCTGGTCTTCAAGCCGCTGCCCCAGGACGACCCGCTCCAGCGCCAGCCGAACATCACCCTGGCCCAGAAGCATCTCGGCTGGGAGCCCAAGATACCCCTGAAGGACGGCCTCAAGCGCACCATCGCCTATTTCGACGACTTCCTCAGCCGGATGTAGGCGGGGTGAGGGAGCCTGAGCTCTGGATCGGTGTCGCCGAGGCGAGCGACGAGACCGCCCTCGCCGCGCTTTTTCATGCCGTCGATCTCCACTACTGGGGTGCTGCCGCGCCGTCGCGCGAGGCGATGGCCGAGCATGTCCGGCGCAACATTCTGGGCGCGCGCAGCTGCGAGATCGCGATCGCCGCGCTGGACGGCAAACCCGTCGGACTTGCGACCTTCGCCGTGCTCTACCCCGCCCCTGGCCTGGCCGGGCAGCTCTTCATGAAGGATCTCTTCACCCTTGCCGAGGCGCGCGGCCGCGGAATCGGTCGGGCCCTGATGGCCTTCCTCGCCAAGCTCGCCATCGCGCGTGGCTGCTCGCGCTTCGATTGGACCGCCGAGACCGACAACCCTGATGCTTTGGATTTCTATGACCGGCTCGGCGCCCGGCGGATGGAGGAGAAGATCTATTACCGCTTCGACGGCGAGGCGCTGAAAGAACTGGCGCAGATGGCCTGAGGCAAGGCCGCTTTCCTTTGCCGTCATGCCCGCGAAAGCGGGCATTCAGCGCAACCGTCAGAATCTACGGCTTTGGATCCCCGCTTTCGCGGGGATGACGATTGGAAGATGGGAGGGTGGGGCTAGGGCATCTAGAACATCGTCTCCAGCACGCGGTCCGGAGGTTTGTGGCCGTCGACGAAGGTCTTGATGTTGATGATGACCTTCTCGCCCATATCGAGCCGGCCCTCGAGGGTGGCCGAGCCCATATGGGGCAGCAGCACCACATTGCCGAGCTTGAGCAGCTTCGGGTTCACCGCGGGCTCATGCTCGAAGACGTCGAGGCCGGCGCCGGCGAGCTCGCCCTTCTCCAGCATCCGGGTCAGCGCCGTCTCGTCGATCACCTCGCCGCGGGAGGTGTTGACGATATAGGCATGCTTCGGCAGGAGCTTCAGGCGCCGGGCCGAGAGCAGATGGAAAGTGGCCGGGGTGTGCGGGCAGTTGACCGAGATGATGTCCATCCGGGACAGCATCTGGTCGAGGCTCTCCCAATAGGTGGCCTCGAGCTCCTGCTCGACGGTCGGATGCACCCGGCGCCGGTTGTGATAGTGGATGGCGAGCCCGAAGCCTCGCGCGCGCCGCGCCACCGCGCTGCCGATGCGGCCCATGCCGACGATGCCGAGGCGCTTGCCCCAGATCCGCTTGCCCAGCATGAAGGTCGGGCTCCAGCCGGTCCAGGCGCCGCCGCGCAGCAGCCGCTCGCCCTCGGCGAGGCGCCGCGGCACGGCGAGGATCAGCGCCATGGTCATGTCGGCGGTATCCTCGGTCAGCACGCCGGGGGTGTTGGTCACGCTGATCCCGCGCTGGCGGGCGGTCTTCAGGTCGATATGGTCGACGCCGGTGCCGAAGGAGGCGATCAGCTTCAGCCGCTCCCCCGCCTGGGAGAGGACCGCGGCATCGATCCTGTCGGTCACCGTGGGGACCAGCACGTCGCAGGACTTGACCGCCTCGATGAGACGGGCCTGGGTCATGGGGGTGTCGGAGAGGTTCAGGCGCACGTCGAACAGCTCCATCATCCGCGTCTCGACGGGGTCGGGAAGCTTGCGGGTGACGACGACGACGGGCTTGACGGGCATCCGGGCTCTCTTCGGCGGGTAGGAAGCTGCCATAGCAAGCGACGCCGGGCTTGTCCAGGGCGCGGCCCCTTCAGGAGACTTGACCGCCTGCCCGTCGCGCGGTTTACGTGACGTCATGCGGGACGGCCTGATTCGGGCTCTGGGGATTCTGCTGCTGGCGATCCTGCTCCTGGCTTCGAGGAGCCTTCCCCTGCTTGCCCGCGATCAGGGCGGGCTTCCCGTCCCCCGCTTCGTCTCCCTCCATGCCAGCAAGATCTATCTGCGCACCGGCCCGGGCATGAACTTCCCGGTGCAGTGGATCTACCAGCGCCGCCACATGCCGGTGGAGGTGATCGCCGAATACGACACCTGGCGCAAGATCAAGGATTGGCAGGGCACCATCGGCTGGGTTCATCAGAGCATGCTGGACGGTGGCCGTTACGCGCTCATTACCGGGGAAGAGCGGGAGCTGTTGCAGGACCCCGCCGACACGGCCGCCCCGACGGTGAAGGTGATGCCGGGCGTCGTCGCCCAGATCCTGCGCTGCACCGGCGTCTGGTGCCGCCTCAACGCCGACGGCTATAAGGGCTGGCTGAAGCGGAGCGAGTTCTACGGAACTTATCCGGACGAGAAGGTCGAGTAGCGGCCAGCCTGCGGCTAGGCCAGCAGCTCCCTCACGGCCCCCTCCACCGCTCCCACCAGGCGATCGACCTGCGCCTCCTCCGTCACCGGAGCGCAAAGGGTCATGTTGTGGAAGGGCGCGATCAGCACGCCGCGGTTGAGGAGGTAGAGATGGAGGGCGCGCTCCAGCTCATGATCGAAGGCGGCCTCCGCCTCGCTGCCGTTGCGCGGGGCGGTGGCCGAGAACAGCCACTCCGCCCGCGCCCCCACCCGCTGGACATGCCAGGCGAGCGCGTTCTCGGCGATCACCCTCTCGAGCCCCGCGGCGAGCCGGGCCGAAAGCGCCAGCATCCGTTCATAGGCCGGCTCGGTCATCACCTCCTCGAGGGTCGCGCGCATGGTGGCAAGCGTGAGCGCATTCCCCGAAAGCGTGGTCCCCATGCCGCTATAGCCGGGATCCGCCTCGCTCACCCGGCGCATGGCCGCCTCGATCTCGGCGGTGAAGCCGAAGACCGAGCAGGGAATGCCGCCGGCGATGGGCTTGCCCAGGGTCAGCATGTCCGGGTCGAGCCCATGGGCGCGGGTATAGCCGCCGGACCCTGTGGAGATGCAATGGGTCTCGTCATTGATGAGCAGCGTGCCGTGGCGCCGGGTGAGCTCGCGCAGCGCCTCCTGGAATCCCGGCTGGGGCAGGACCATGCCGATATTGGTCATGGCCGGCTCCTGCAGGACGGCGGCGACATCGCCGGGGGCGAGCGCCTTCTCGAGAGCCTCCAGATCGTTGAACTCCACGACCCGGGTGGTCTTCGTCAGATCCTGGACCTGGCCGAGCACGCCGGGGCGCAGGATCGTGCGGCCCTGCTTCAGCCTGAGGAAGGTATCGTCGACCGAGCCGTGGTAGCAGCCGTTGAAGACCAGCAGATAGGGCCGGCCGGTGATGGCGCGGGCCCAGCGGATGACGAAGCGGTTTGCATCCGTCGCCGTGGTCGCCATCTGCCAGAAGGGCAGGCCGAAGCGCTGGGCCAGGTTCTCCGCCGCCGCCACGCCATCCTCGCTGGGCAGCATGGCGGCAAAGCCGAGGGCGAGACGCTGCTGCACGGCGCGGGCGACCGGCGGCGGAACATGGCCATACATCGTGCCCGTATCGCCGAGGCAGAAATCGTCATAGCCATGGCCGTCGACATCGCTCACGCGCGCCGCTTGCGCGCTCGCCATGAACAGCGGGAAGGGGGTCTGCCAGTCGGTCATCCAATGCATGGGGACCGCGTTGGGGAGATGGGCCCGTGCCCGCTCGGCGAGCGCCCTGGAGCGGGGATTGGAGGCGGCGAAGCGGGCCGTCTCGCGGCGGAAGAGATCGGCGATGGCGGCGCGCGGGATGGCGCGGTAGTTGGACGACATGGCGGCGGTGCTCCCCGGTCCCGCGATGGCGGGAGGCGGCTGCGATAGCCGATCCCCGGCCGCTTCGCAAGATTGCGGCCGGCCCGTTTCTGTGCTGCTAGAGCGGCGAGAAAGGGGAAAGACGATGACGGGACGTGCGGAACCAGGGGAGGTCGAGGCCTTCCTTAGAGCCCATCCGGATCTGGAGGCGGCGGAAGCGCTGGTGACCGACCCGACCGGGGTCGGGCGCGGCAAGCTGCTACGCGCGGCGGATCTCGCCAAGCTCTACCGCGAGGGCCGGCCGCTCCCCTGCTCCATCATGAGCCTCGACATCACCGGCGAGGACGTCGAGGAGACAGGCCTGGTCTGGGATATCGGCGATGCCGACAAGCTCGCCTGGCCCATCGCCGGCAGCCTGAAGCGCGCCGCCTGGATCGGAGTGCCGACGGCCCATCTCCTGCTCAGCCTCTGGGAGTTTGACGGGCAGCCCTATATCGGCGATCCCCGCCATGTGCTGGCAAGCGTGGTTGGCCGCCTCCAGGCGGATGGCTACGTCCCGGTCGTCGCCGCCGAGCTGGAGTTCTATGTCGTCGACCCCACCCGTGGGCCTGACGGCAGGCTGCAGCCGCCCAAGGTCCCGGGCACCGGGCGGCGCCTCGACCGCATCGACGTCTATAGCGTGACCGAGCTGGAGGAGTTCGGCCCCTTCATCGCCGAGCTCTATGCCGCGGCGCGCGCCATGGGCCTGCCGGCGGAGACTCTGATCTCGGAATACGCTCCCGGGCAGCTCGAGGTGGTGCTGCGCCACCGGGCCGATGCGCTCCAGGCGGCGGACGAGGCGATCCAGTGGAAGCGGCTGGTGCGCGGCGTGGCGGCGAAGCATGGGCTGCTCGCCACCTTCATGGCCAAGCCCTATAGCGGGCGGGCCGGAAGCGGCTTCCACATCCATGCGAGCCTCGCCGATTACGCGGGCCGCAATCTCTTCGCCGCGGAGGACCCGCAAGGCACGCCGCTCATGCGTCAGGCGATCGCCGGCCTGCTCGCCACCATCGCCGAGGGTATGGGTGTCTTCGCCCCCAACGCCAATTCCTATCGCCGCTTCCAGTCGGCGAGCTATGCCCCCATCGCAAAGACCTGGGGGGTCAACAACCGGAGCGTCGCCGTCCGGGTGCCGACGGGCGGCCCCGAGACGCGCCATCTGGAGCATCGCGTGGCCGGGGCCGACGCCAATCCCTATCTCGCCATCGCCACGGTGCTTGCGGGGATGCACAAGGGCATCGCCGAGCGGCTCGATCCCGGCCCGGCCATCGAGGGCAATGGCTATGCCCAGGCCAGCGCCGATCTGCCCAATGACTGGGGCTCGGCGCTGCGCCTGCTCCGGGACTCCGCTTTCCTGAAGGACTATTTCGGCGAGCGCTTCCTCGCCGTGTACCACGCCATCAAGAACGCCGAATGCAGCCGCTTCAACAGCCAGGTGAGCGAGCTCGATCTCGACTGGTATCTGACCCGGGCCTAGAGTTTCGCCACCGAGGGCATGAAGTCTCGTCCCAGTCAGGAGGCGGTGCGTTGCCGGAGGCTGAGACGACCGAGCTTCCCAAGGTCTATTACAACAGCCTCTGCCCGGTCTGCCGGGCCGGGATCGAGAGCCAGCGCCGGCGCATGGCGGCGGTGGGCGCGGCGGCTGAATTCTGCGACATCAACGAGCATCCCGAGGCCCTCGCGGAGATCGGCGCCTCCATGGAGGCTGTGCGGGAGCGGCTCTACGTCCGAGAGGCCGACGGAACTCTCGCCATCGGCGCCGACGCCTTCACCGCGCTCGCCCGGGTGACCAAGGGCCAGGGCTGGCTCGCCTGGCTGGCCAGCCTGCCCCTCCTCAAACCCTTGTCTCATCTGGCTTATAACGCCTTCGCGGCCCGGCTCTATCGATGGAACCGGCGCCGCGGGCGATGGTAGCCGCGAGGTTCCAAACAGGCCTGGAGCCGCAGGATTCCCCCTACCGAGGCGTGTATAAGTCGAATTGCCGCCCAGATCGGGGAGCGCAGCGATGACGGATGGACGATCATTCATGTGGAATCCCCGCGGCGGGGGAATGGCGACGTTGACCTGGCGGCGCTGACGGCCAGACTGGGGCGGGGCCCGGCGGCCTTCGGACGCAGCCATGCAGGAAGACTCGGATGACGCGCTGATGCGGCGTGCCGGCAGCGGCGACAAGGCGGCCTTCGCCCT
>DATFRE010000265.1:0-6565 GCA_035263545.1 Dongiaceae bacterium | reverse complement strand
GGGCTCGCCGCCGGCGATGGAGACGACCGGCGCGCCGCATTCATCGACCGCCGCAAGGCACTCGTCGACGCTGAGCCGCTGGTTCAGGATCTCGTCCGGATAGTCGATCTTGCCGCAGCCCGCGCAAGCGAGATTGCAGCGGAACAGCGGCTCCAGCATCAGAACCAGGGGATAGCGCTTGCGCCGCGCCAGATGCTGGCGGAGCACATAGGCGCCCACATAAGCCATCTGCAGGACCGGAATTGACACTTGCAGCCTCGTTCCTAGCTTCGGTTCGTCGTCATCGTCATGCACAAAAGCGCCGGGAGCGGGGCTCCGAGCGTTGACCCAGAGATAGCTACGCGTCCAACAGCTCGCTTGGCAAGCGGAACTTCACATCCTCGACGATGCCCGGCAGCAGACTGACCTCGACGGGGGCCGTGCGCCGGAGGGTCTCGACCAGGTCCTCCACCAGGGCCTCGGGCGCCGAGGCGCCGGCGGTGATGCCCACCACCTTGGCGCCCGCGACCCAGCTGGGGTCGAGCTCGGCGCCGCTGCCGATCAGATAGCTCGGCACGCCTTCCTCCCGGCCGATCTCGCAGAGCCGGTTGGAATTGGAGCTGTTGGAGGCGCCGACGACCAGGATCACATCAGCGAGCTTGCTGAGCTCGCGCACCGCCGTCTGCCGGTTCTGGGTGGCATAGCAGATGTCCTTGGTGTCGGGCCCGACCAGATCCGTGAAGCGCCCGCGGAGTGCCGCGATGATGGCGCGGGTATCGTCGACGCTGAGCGTCGTCTGGGTCACGAAGGCGAGCGGCGTGTCGTTCGGAATGGCGAGCGCGGCGACATCTTCGACATTCTGCACCAGATAGACGGGGCCCTCGATCTGGCCCCGCGTGCCCTCGACCTCGGGGTGGCCCGCATGGCCGATCAGGATGAGCTGGCGGCCCTGGCGCACATAGCGCTTGCCCTCGATATGCACCTTGGCGACCAGGGGGCAGGTGGCGTCGAGCACGGCGAGCCCTCGGGCCGCGGCATCCGCTTCCACTGCCTTGGAGACCCCATGGGCGCTGAAGATGGTATGAGCGCCGGGCGGTACCTCCGACAGCTCCTCGACGAAGCGCGCACCCATCTGCTCCAGCCGTTCCACGACATGGCGGTTGTGGACGATCTCATGGCGCACATAGACCGGCGGCCCATAGAGGGCGAGCGCCCGTTCGACGATGTCGATGGCCCGGACGACGCCGGCGCAGAAGCCACGGGGCTGGGCCAGAATGACCTGCATGCAGTCCACCTCGTTCATGTTTCGACGAACGCCCCCTTGGGCGGCCTGCGCGAGAGGAGGCAGAAGAGCCGCCCCCCGTGCAAGACGAACATGGCAGGAACCATCACCGATGGCCTACCGATTTAAGCCGCCGAAGGCCGGCTGCAAGACCCCTGGGCCGGCCACCGCGGCCAAGTTAGACCTATATGTTACAGTGCATCGGGGCGATTTGTCGCGGTTCTTCCGTCGCGGAGAGGAGCCGGACAGTCGTGGAGATGCCCTTACAGAGAAGAGGGATAATATCCCTAAGCTTGTAGCGGGGCTTGTTTTTCGGTTGGATCGGCGTTGCAGACCCGGCAGCACGTGCCGGCGGCCGGGAAGGTCCGAACGAAATTGCCGGGGCCCCGATTTGACACTACTTTGCGCAGCCCTGGGATTCCGAATATATCTCGGGCCCGCTACCTCCAACGCATCAAGCGCCTCCGATGACGGCTGCCGCCATTGCCTATGTCGTTGATCTCTGCTGCCGCCATGCGTGGAAGGTGCTGCTGCTCTTCCTGGTGATCGCGGGCGCTGCCTTCAGCTTTGCCTCTCACCACTTCGCCATCGACACCGACACGATGAAGCTGTTCCCGCCGAACCTTCCCTGGCGCCAGCATCAATCGGCCTTCGACAAGGCCTTTCCCCTGAAAGCGGATCAAATCGCCATCGTCATCGATGCTCTGACACCAGAGCTGGCGGAGCAGGCGACGGCGGCCCTGGCCGCGCAACTCCAGAAGGACCCGGCGCTCTTTCCCGTGGTCTACCGGCCCGATGGCGGCAATTTCTTCCAGCATAACGGCCTGCTCTTCCTGCCGACGGCCGATGTCAAGAACACGACCGACCAGGTGATCGCGGCGCAGCCCCTGCTCGGTCCGCTGGCGGCCGATCCCAGCCTCAGAGGCCTGATGGATGTCTTCACCCGCTTCCTCGAAGGCATTCAGCATGGCCAGGCGAAGCTCGCCGATTTCGAGCGGCCGATCACCGCCATCGCCAATACCATTGCCGACGTTCTCGCCGGCAAGCTCCATCCGCTGGCCTGGCGGACGCTCTTCACCGGCTCACAGCCCACCCTTCGCGAGCTGCGCCGCTTCATCCTGGTGAAGCCCAACCTCGACTTCAGCGCCTTGCAGCCGGGGGAAAAGGCCTCCGAGGCCATCCGCGCCGCCGCACGCGAGCTCGACCTCACGCCCCAGCACGGCATCCAGGTGCGGTTGACCGGCAGCGTCCCGATGTCAGACGAAGAGTTCGGAACCCTGGCCCAGGGCGCGCTACGGAATGGAATCCTGACCGTGCTGGGGGTGGCGCTCCTGCTCTGGCTGGCGCTTCGATCTGTGCGGATCATCCTCGCCATCCTCGTCACGCTCTTCGTGGGGCTTCTGATCACGGCCGCCTTCGGCCTCATCGTGGTGGGTCCCTACAATCCGATCTCGCTGGCCTTTGCCGTGCTCTTTGTCGGCCTCGGCGTGGATTTCGGCATCCAATTCGCCGTGCGCTACCGCGCCGAGCGCCATGCACTGGGCGACCTGCGCCAGGCGCTGGTGGCATCGGGCCGCGGGGTCGGCGGTTCGATCGGACTGGCCACCGCCTCCATCGCCGCCGGCTTCTATGCCTTCCTGCCGACCGACTATAGCGGCGTGTCGGAGCTCGGGCTGATCGCGGGCACCGGCATGCTGGTGGCCTTCGTGCTCAGCCTCACGCTCCTGCCGGCACTCCTGATGCTGGTGCGCCCCCATGGCGAAGCCGCCGAGATCGGCTATCGCTGGCTGGCCCCGGTGGATCACTTCCTGATCCGCCGCCGGCGTCTGGTGCTGACCATAGCGGCGATCCTGGCGCTCGGCTTTGCCGTTCTGTTGCCGCGCCTCAGCTTCGATTTCAATCCGCTCAACCTGCGCAGCCCCAAGACCGAGTCCGTCGCGACGATCCTGGACCTGATGAAGGACCGCACGACCTCGCCCTATACGATCGAGGTGCTGGCGCCCTCTTTGGCGCAGGCGCTGAAGCAAGCCGAGAAGCTCTCGAATCTGCCGGAGGTGGCGGGTGCGGTCACGCTGGCGAGTTTCGTGCCGCGGGACCAGGACGCCAAGCTCTCCTATATCGGCGATGCCTCGGATCTGGTCGGCCCCACCCTCGATCCCCCGGGTATCAAGTCGGCACCCACCGACCCGGAGGTCGTGAAATCCCTGAACCACGCCGCGGCAGCCCTCTCGCAGGTCGCCGGTACCGGCGATGACCGGGCATCGAGGCGGGCCCGCCGTCTGGCGCGGCTGGCCGAGGCGCTGGCGAAGGCAGCGCCCATGCGCCGTACGGAAGCCGAGGCCCAGATCGTTCCCGGCCTCAAGGCGACGCTGGGCCAGCTCAACGATGCGCTGCAGGCTCAGCCCATCACGATGAAGACCCTGCCGCCGGAGCTGGTGCGGGACTGGATCGCAGCGGATGGGCGGGCGCGGATCGAGGTGTTTCCCAAGGGCGATCCGAACGACAACAATGCCATGCGCAAATTCGCCCAGGCGGTGCTTCGCCTGGCACCGGAGGCGACCGGCGCGCCAATCTCGGTGCAGGCGACGGGCCGCACGGTGGTCAACGCCTTCATCGAGGCGGGGGTGCTGGCCTTTGTGGCCATCACGATCATGCTCGCCCTCGTGCTCCGGCGCCTCCATGACGTCATCATGACCCTCCTGCCGCTGATGCTCTCGGGCCTCGCCACCCTCAGCATCAGTGTGGCCGTCGGCCTGCCGATCAACTTCGCCAATATCATCGCCTTGCCGCTGCTCTTCGGCATCGGCGTCGCCTTCAACATCTACTTCGTGGTGGCGTGGCGCCGCGGCACCGGCAATCTGCTGCAATCGAGCCTGACGCGCGCCATCCTCTACAGCGCGCTCACCACCGGCACGGCCTTCGGCAGTCTCTGCCTCTCGGCCCATCCCGGGACGGCGAGCATGGGCAATCTTCTCGCGCTCTCGCTCGCCTGCACGCTCGTCTGTTCGCTGCTGTTCCTGCCGGCGCTGCTGGGGCCGCCGCCCGCGGCGCCGGCCAAGCAGGGTTGATCGCGGCGTAGAAGCCCTCAGACTTCCTTTGAGGTGGCCAGGATCCAGCGGCGGAAGGCGCGCACCCGCGGGAGCTCGGCCTTGGCCTTCGGACTGACGACATAGTAGGCGCCGGGTCCCGTCACCCGCACGGGAAACGGGACGACGAGGACGCCCCTGCGAATCTCGTCCTCGATCAGGAAGCGGGGCAGCAGCGCCACCCCAAGGCCGGCGACGGCCGCCTGGATCACCATGAAGAAATGCTCCAGGCTCGGCCCCCATTGCAGATTGGCCGGGATCACATCCACGGAGCGAAACCAGTGATTCCACGCATCCGGCCGCGTCGTATGCACCATGAGCGGGTGGTGGCGCAGCGCCGCATAGTCCGAAAGGGGATATGCACCGGACATGAGGGCCGGGCTGCAGACCACGACCACCTCTTCCGACATCAAGGGCTCGGCGATGGCGTCGGGCCAGCTGCCATGGCCGAAACGGATGGCGACATCGATCTTCTGCGTGCCGAAATCCAGCGGCCCGTCGCTGCTGACGAGGTTGAGCGCGATCTCGGGATGCTGCTGCTGGAAGGAGGAGAGACGCGGGATCAGCCAGCGTGTGCCGAAGGTCGGGAGCATCCCCACCGAGAGCGTGCCCACGCCGTTGCGGGTCGCGATCAGCTCCAGCGTTCCCGCCTCGATCCGATCGAGCGCGTCCTTTACCAGATTGGCGTAGAAGCGGCCCTGGTCGGTCAGCTCGATCCGCCGGCTCGCCCGGGCGAACAGGCGGATTTCGAGATAGGCCTCGAGGCTCCTCACCAGCCGGCTCGCCGCGCTCTGCGTGACGTTCAGCTCGGCCGCCGCCTTGGTGAAGCTTTCATGGCGGGCGACGGCCTCGAAGGTTCTGAGCGCATTCAGCGACGGCAGCAGGCGGCGCCGCATCGATGGATTCATTCCCTCAACTCATGCCTTCGCAATCTTAATGTGGCTTGTCGGACCTCGCCAACGGTCTAGGCTTCGCGGCGGGCGGCAATATCGGGAGACGCGTGCATGGTCTTCGATCCGCAGGAGCTAGGTGCAAGGCTGACCGCCGTCACCATGGGGATCGACGCCTTCGAGCGCCGGAGCGCAGCCGGAGCCGGGCTGCTGCTCGAGGAAGGCCTGGTGCCGATCTATATGGGTAGTGAGCTGGTCGCGCCCCGGCCCTATGAAAGCTGGGACGAGATCCGGGCGGATCTTGCCGCCCTCGGCGCCGAAGCGGCCGAGCTGCCTCCCGGCCCGCGCGCGGTCTTCATGCGCGGCATGCTGGCCTCTCTCCATGTGGCGGTACGCCTCTTCTCCGGCGCCAGCCCCTCCTTCGAGGAGAAGGTCCGAGATCTGGTGGGTGCGCCCATCGGCCCCGTGGATCCGGCGATCATCGAGGATATCCGGGGCCGGCTCGACGCCTTGCTGCGCCAGCAGGGATTCGTGCGCGGCGATCTCGGCGAGCGCGTGCGCGCCTGGGAGGAGGAATATCTGATCGACCAGGGCCAGCTGCATCAGGATTTCAAGGCCCTGATGGCCGAGGCGAAGACGCGGACCGATGCGATGGTCTTCGACACCGGCGGCTACGACATGGCGCTCCATCCGGTGCGCAACGTCCCCTATACCGCCCGTTGCAATTTCGACGAGGGGCGGATGGAGCTGAATGTCGATATCGGCTTCACGCGTGCGGGGCTGAAGCACCTCGTCTGCCACGAGGTCTATCCCGGCCATTCGACGCAGCTGCTCTACACCTTTGCCAAGGTCCAGGCGGGCGAGTCGCATGCCGAGGCGCTGCTCTGCACCGCCAATGCCATCACCGGCTGCGTGCAGGAGGGCATCGGCGATCAGGGGATCGAGCTGCTCGACTGGATCGAGGATCGCAACGATGAGATCCACATAGCCCTGCAGGATCTGCGGAGCGCCGGCCAGACCAGTGCCGCCTGGAATCTGATGGCGGAAGGCCATCCCGCCGAAACCGTCGCCGAATATCTGCGCCACACCGCCATCGGCCAGGAAGCCTGGATCAAGGGCCGCCTGCGCCGGGCCGCGCACCCCTTCCGCGGCCCCTTCATCGCCTCCTATCGGGCCGGCAATGAAAGCGTGCGCCGGGTCCGCGAATCCGTATCCGAGGCGCGCCGGCCGGCCTTCATCGCCTATCTCTTCGGCCAGGCCCACAGCCCGCAGAGCCTGGAGATGTTTTCCGCACGGCTCTCACAACCTGGAGCCGAGACATGAAGGTC
>DATFRE010000264.1:0-10317 GCA_035263545.1 Dongiaceae bacterium | reverse complement strand
GGAAGATATCCCCGTCCTGGACGACATACTCCTTGCCTTCGGCGCGCATCTTGCCTGCTTCCTTGGCGCCCTGCTCGCCGTCCGCGGCGATGAAGTCCTCATAGGCGATGGTCTCGGCCCGGATGAAGCCGCGCTCGAAATCCGTATGGATGACGCCTGCCGCCTCGGGTGCCCGGGCGCCGCGATGGACGGTCCAGGCCCGCGCCTCCTTGGGCCCCACGGTGAAGAAGGTCACGAGGTCGAGCAGCTCGTAGCCCGCCCGGATGACCCGGGCGAGGCCCGGCTCCTCCAGCCCCAGATGCTCCAGAAACTCGCGCTTCTCCTCCGCATCCGCGAGCTGGGCCACCTCGGCCTCGATCGCCGCGGAGATGACGACCATCGCCGCCCCCTCCTTGGCGGCGCGCTCGGCGACCTTGGCCGACCACGCATTGCCCGCGGCCGCGGCGGCCTCCTCCACATTGCAGACATAGAGCACGGGCTTGGCCGTCAGGAGCTGGAGCTGGTTGAACAGCGCGCGATCTTCCGCCGCGATGCTGGCCTGGCGGGCGGGACGGCCGGCGCGGAGCTCGGCGAGGCTCGCCTCCATCACGCCGAGCAGGGCCTTGGCCTCCTTGTCGCCGCCCTTCGCCTTCTTGGCTGTGGCGTCGAGGCGCTGCTCGAGGCTGTCGAGATCCGCCAGCATCAGCTCGGTCTCCACCGTCTCGGCATCGCGCAGGGGATCGACGGTCCCCTCCACATGGGTGACCTCGCCGGCGAAGCAGCGCAGCACATGGGCGATGGCATCGACCTCGCGGATATTGGCGAGGAACTGGTTGCCCAGACCCTCGCCCTTGCTGGCGCCGCGCACCAGGCCGGCGATGTCGACGAAGGCGAGCTGCGTGGGAATGATCTTGGCCGATTTGCCGAGCTCGGCCAGGCGCTCCAGCCGCGAATCCGGCACGGCGACCTTTCCCACATTCGGCTCGATGGTGCAGAAGGGGTAGTTGGCCGCCTCGGCCGCCTGGGTCGAGGTCAGCGCATTGAACAGGGGCGACTTGACGACATTGGGCAATCCGACGATGCCGCAGGAGAATCCCATGGAGATGATCCGTCAGGCTAGAGGGTGTGTTCTTTTCGTCATCCCGGCAAAAGCCGGGATCCAGGATGACAAGCGAGATCTGCAACCCTGGATTCCGGCTCTCGCCGGATTGACGGCAGTAGGTGGGCTCGAGACGAGCTTAGCGCTCCTCCCGGTCACTCTGGTTACGGCTGCCGTCTTCCCGCTTGGCTCGCGGCTTGGGCGGGTTCGTCGTGACCGTCACCTTGTTCATGAATCCGTTCTCGTCGCCGGCGATGAGCAGCGGTATGGCCTCCGCCACCGCCTCTACCAGCTTCGCCACCACGGGCTGCTCCTCCTTGGCGAAGTTCTGCAGCACATAGGGGCGCACCAGCTCTGCGGTGCCGGGATGGCCGACCCCCATCCGCACACGCCAGTACATCGGGCCCAGATGGGCATCGAGGCTGCGCAGCCCGTTATGCCCGCCGGCTCCGCCGCCCTGCTTGACCCTCACCTTGCCGGGGATGAGGTCGATCTCGTCATGGAGCGCGATCAGGGCGGCCGGCTCCAGCTTGTAGAACTTGGCCGCCGCCTCCGCGGCACGGCCGGATTCGTTCATATAGGTCCCGGGCTTGAGGACGAGGATCTTCTCGCCGGCGATCTGGCCCTCGGCGGCCAGGCCGTGGAAGCGGCTGCGCCACGGGCCGAAGCCGTAATGGCGCGCGATGGCCTCGGCCGCCATGAAGCCGATATTGTGCCGGTTGCCGGCATAGCCCGGCCCCGGATTGCCCAGGCCGATGATGAGGCGCAAGGGAGGGGCCTCCGGAGACTCCGTTGGAAGAGGGCGGGATCGGCGGGCCGGCCCGCGAAGGGCCGACCCGATCCACTGGAGCAATCCTTTCCGTCCCGCCATGAACAGGCCAGGGCAGGCGGCCATGTCCGGGACGAACGAGGGAGCCCGAGACTACTTCTTCTCGGGCGCCTTCTTCTCGCCGCCGGCGGGGGCCTTGGCCGCGGGCTTCGCCCCGCCAGCCGCCGCCGGCGCGCCGGCGGCAGGTGCGGCCGCACCTGCCGGGGCCGCAGCACCAGGGGCGGCTGCCGCCGCCGCTGCCGCCTCGCCTTCGGCCGGGGTCGCGGCCACCTCGGTCTCGACCTTCTGGACCGTCGGCACGGCGATGGTGGCGATGGTGAAGTCGCGATCGGCGATGGCCGGTCGCACACCCTCCGGCAGCTTCACCATGCTGATATGCACGGAATCGCCAATGTCGAGGCCGGCGAGATCGATGATGATCTGCTGCGGGATGTGATCGACGGAGCAGATCAGCTCGACCTCATGGCGCACGATGTTGAGCACGCCGCCGCGCTTCAGGCCCGGCGACTGCGCATCGTTCTGGAACACCACCGGGACGTCGACATAGACGCGGGTATTTTCGCCCACGCGCATGAAATCGACATGGGTCGGCTTATCGGTCACGGGATCGAACTGCACGTCGCGGGGCAGGACCCGCTCCTTCTTGCCATCGCAGGCGATGTCGAAGAGCGTGGCGTGAAAGGCCTTCTTGCGCAGCTGCCTCAGCAACTCGCGGGGCTCCACGGAGATCAGGGTTGCCGGCTGCTTGTTGCCGTAGATCACTCCGGGGACGCGGCCATCTCTGCGAGTCTGGCGAGCGGCCCCCTTCCCGGCGCGGCTGCGCAGCTCCGCGCTCAAGTTCTGGACGTCGGACATTGGTTTTCTCCTTTCATGTCCTGCTGCGGGCGGCCTCCAGGGGTGCCGTCCCGCGTCCCAACATGCCGCCTCAATCGGTGAGGCGGCGGCTCAATCGAACAGGCTGGAAACCGACCGCTCCAGGCTGATCCGGCTGATCGCCTCCGCGAGCAGCGGGGCGATGGTCAGCTGGCGGACGGTCTGGGAGACCCGCACGGCCTCCGTGGCCATGATGCTGTCGGTCGTCACCAGGCTCTCGATGGGCGAGGCCGAAACCCTTGCCACCGCACCGCCCGAGAGCACCCCATGGGTGACATAGGCGGAGACCGATTTTGCCCCCGCCTCCATCAGCGCCACGGCCGCATTGCATAGCGTGCCGGCGCTGTCGACGATATCGTCCACCAGGATGCAGCGCTGGTCGCGGACATCGCCGATGATGTTCATCACCTCGGAGACGCCGGCCCGTTCGCGGCGCTTATCGATGATGGCGAGGTCGGCGTCAAGTCGCTTGGCGACGGCCCGGGCCCGGACCACGCCCCCCACATCCGGGGAGACCACCACTAAATCCCGGCCGGTGAAGCGCTGCTGGATGTCCTTGGTCAGCACCGGGGCGGCATAGAGATTGTCCGTCGGAATGTCGAAAAACCCTTGAATCTGACCGGCATGGAGGTCGAGGGTTAGCACCCGGTTGGCCCCGGCCACGGTGATCAGATTGGCCACCAGCTTGGCCGAAATGGGGGTTCGGCCCCCGGATTTCCGGTCCTGGCGGGCATAGCCGTAATAAGGGATGACCGCGGTAATCCGTCGCGCCGAGGCCCGGCGGAGCGCGTCGATGGCGACCAGCAGCTCCATCAGATTGTCGTTGGCCGGATAGGAGGTCGACTGGATGATGAAGACGTCCTCGCCGCGGACGTTCTCGTTGATCTCGACGAAGACCTCCATGTCGGAGAAGCGGCGCATGCTGGCCTGGGTCAAGGGCAGGTTGAGGCATGCCGAAATGGCTTCCGCCAACGGCCGGTTGCTGTTCCCGGTCAGGATTTTCATCGGCGCCAATCCGTGTTCGTAGTCCGGCCGCAGGAGACGATAGCAGCCGCCGCCCCCAATGGCGCGCAACGGCGGGCGGACTATATCCAGGCGTCACCGATCTGTAAACCATCGCGGGCCCGCTCTCCCATGCCCGCAGCGCAAGGCAGGTTTCCGCCTAGAGGCTTGATCCGGCGCGTGAATATTGCGCCCTTGACCGGCCATGCAGCTTCTCGACCGGCTGCCTCTATTTGTTGTCATGACTGGGCGAAGTCCACGGCTGTCCAGTTGAAGCCCCCAAGCCGCGCTCTCTCAGCCATCATGGTCGGCGAAGGCCGACCATCCACGAGTTTGCCTGCCGTCCATAACGGCATCTGACCAGATTTTATCGGCATTTCCACACGTGAGGCGCCCTAAGACGTGGATGCTCGGGACAAGCCCGAGCATGACGAGAATGGGAGCACCGCGATGGGTGATTCCGCGTCCCGACCGTTTGCTCCTACGAGATGCTGCAGGTCACCAGTATCCCGAGCAGGCAGAAGATGAGGAAGATGATGAGATAGGGCATTTCCGCCCTATCGCACCACCAGATCCGTCGGACGCTTGGACAGCGTCTCCACCCCTTTGTCGCCCACCAGCACGGTCTGCCCGGTCGTCATGGCGAGCTGGCGCTCGCTGTCGAAGATGATGATATGGATGAAGAAGACCTGGCCCGGAGCCGCCGGCTCGGGGTTGTCGTGATAGAACATCGGCCAGTCCATCCAATTGGGCGCGAAGGTCGTTCCCAGGCTGTAGCCCGTGGCGTTCATGCGGTGGGCCTGATAGCCCGCGGCATCGAGAACGCGGGCATGGGCATCGAAGACCTCGCCGATCGGCCGGCCCGGGATCAGCGCCGCCTTGCAGGCCTCCAGCGCGTCCACCGCGACCTTGTGCATCTCGCGCTGGCGCGAGGGCACCTCGCCGATGGGGATCGTGCGCATCAGGCAGGAATGGTAGTGGCGGTAGACCCCGGCGAATTCGAGGGTCAGCTGGTCCTGCTCCGAGAGCTTGCGCCGGCCGCTGAAATAGCGGCAGAGCAGGGCATCGCCGCCCGAGCCGATGATGAACTCGTTGGCCGGGTCGTCGCCGCCGCGCCTCAGGATGGCGCCCTGCATGGCCGCCAGGATCTCGCCCTCATCGGCGCCGGGGCCCGCCAGGCGATGCGCCTCGTCGAGGGCGAGGTCCGCCAGCTCCGCGGCCTGGCGGACATAGGCGATCTCCGCCGGGCTCTTCACCAGCCTGAGGCGGCTGACGAGGTCCGAGGCATCGACCAGGGTGCAGAAGCCCTCGAGCGCCGCTTCCAGGCGCTTGCCGTTGCGCGCCGTCAGCCCATAGGCGTCGTATTCGACGCCGAGCCGCTGGCCGCTCAGATGCTTCGCATCGAGGATGGCGCGCAGCTCGAGCGCCGGATTGGCATCCGGCCGGTCGACCCAGATGCGGATATCCTCGACGATGGAGGTGCGCTCAGCCTGTCGCAGGTCGGGGGCGCGAGTGAGCAGCGTGAAGCCGCCATCGGCATCGAGGACGAGGCACTGGAAGAAGACATAGCCGAAGGTGTCATAGCCGGTCAGGTAGTACATGCTCTCCTGCCGGAACATGAGCAGCCCGTCGAGTCCGCGGGCCTTCAGCGCCGCCGCGGCGGCGGCACGCCGGGCGGCGAATTCCTCGCGAGTGAAATGAAGCGCCATGCCTATCCCTCCAGGGCGATCAGCGAGATGTTGCGGCCATAGCCCTTCTCGCCTTGCAGCGTGTTTCGGCGATAGCTGAAGAAGGCCTCGGCCTCGGCGCAGGTGTCGCGCCGGTTTTGCGTGATCTGCCGGATGCCGGCGGCCGCGAGGCGGTGGGCGACATAGCCCGGCAGATCGAAGTGGAAGTGGCCCGGACGCGCCGCCGCCGGCGCGAAGAAGCGATCGTTGGCGGAGTCGGCAGCCTGGAAGCGCGCGCGAAATTCCGGTCCCACCTCGTAGGAGGGTTGCGCGATGCAGGGGCCGATCGCCGCCGCGAGCCGCTCGAGCGCGGCACCCTGCTCGCGCATCGCCTCGATGGTCGCCTCGATGACCCCGTCCAGCGCCCCGCGCCAGCCGGCATGGGCGGCTCCCACGACCTGCGCCTCGGGATCGGCGAAGAGCACCGGCGCGCAATCGGCGCTGAGGATGCCGAGCACTACGCCGGGGCTGCGAGTCACCATGGCATCGACCTTGGGCGCCTCCTCCCGCGACCAGGGCCGCTCGACCAGGGCCACTTGGATGCTGTGGGTCTGGAAGGCCGTGACGATACCGGCGGGATCCACGCCGGCGAGCGCTGCCGCGCGGGCACGATTCTCCATCACCTTCGCCGGATCATCGCCGGAGCCGAAACCGCAATTGAGCGAAGCGAAGATGCCCTCGCTGACACCACCGGCGCGGCCGCAGAAAGCATGGCGGACAAGATCCATCTCGACGAGAGGCGCTGTCTGGGTCACGGAGCCTCGGCGAATCCGGGCGGCGGGGCGAGGCCCGGCGCGACGAGCGCGAGGGCCTTGAACAAGGTGCCCATTTCGCGCGAGTCGAGCAAGCGCCGTCGCGCGGAATCGATGTCGCGCGCCTGCGCTGGCGTTGCCCGGGCCAGCAGGCTCTCCGCACGGGCCTCCAGGCCCAGTCGGAGAAGGAATTCCCCTTGAGGCAGCGGACCATGGGCCACGGCGCCAGCCTCTTCGGCGGCCCGCGCGAGCCCTGCGAAATCCACATGGGCCGAAAGATCCGCCTCGCCGATATCGCTGAGCGGATTGACCGGCTCGTGGCGGCGCACCGCCTGCAGGCTCTCGCCAGGCAGGGTCTGGCTCGAGCCGTAGTCGACGATGAGGGCCGCCCCGCCGGCCTGCGCCAGGCGCCGGCCGATATCGCCGGCGAGGCTGAGGGCAACGGGGCAGACCTCCGCCTTCGCCCCGCGGCGCTGCCGGTCGGTCAGAAGCGCAAAGCTCGGCCCCGGCTCGGCCCAGGCGAAGGTGAGCTGCTCGCCGTCACAGGCCACCACCCGCTCACGCCAACCTTCCGGTCGAAGCTCGAACTCATGCGCCGGCAGGGCGTCGAAGAATTCGTTGGCCACCAGCAGCAGGGGGCCCTCAGGGACCTCCGCCAGGCTGGCATGCCATTGCGGGTGATGGGCCGGCAGCGCCTGGGCCTGGCGCTCCCGAAGGTAAGGGCTGGTCTCCACGAGATGGAGGCGGATGGCGGCACCGAAGGCCGGGCGCACGCGGGCCGCGCGCAGCGCGTCGGCCATCAGCGTGCCGCGCCCTGGCCCGAGCTCCACCATATGGCAGGGGTCGGGGCAGCCCATCTCGTGCCAGACCTCGACGCACCACAGCCCGATCAGCTCGCCGAACATCTGGCTCACCTCCGGCGCGGTGATGAAATCGCCGGCGCGGCCCAGGGGATCGCGGCGCTGGTAATAGCCGTGAAGCGGGTGCCCGAGGGCCTCGGCCATGAATTCGGCGACAGTGATGGGCCCGGTCAGTGCGATGCGGCGCAGCAGCAGCCGGGCGAGGGGCGTCACGAGGTCCGCCGGGCCCGCCAGATGAAGGCGATGCCGAAGGCGAGCATGGGCAGCGACAGAATCTGGCCCATGGTGGTCCCGCCGATGAGATAGCCGAGCTGGATATCGGGCTGGCGGAAGAACTCGCCGATGATGCGGCAGATGCCGTAGCCCAGAAGAAAGAGGCCACTCTCCATGCCGGGGCGGCGCAGCACATGGAAGCGCCGGACGGCGATGAAGAGGACGATGAACAGCAGGATGCCCTCGAGCCCCGCCTCGTAGAGCTGGCTCGGATGGCGCGGCAGCTTGGTTTCGTCGCGAGGAAAGACCATCGCCCAGGGCACATCCGTCGCCCGGCCATAGAGCTCGCCATTGATGAAATTGGCCAGCCGGCCGAGGAACAACCCGATGGGCGTGGCGGCGGCGACGGGATCGGCCAGATGGAAGAAGCGCAGCTTGTGGCGCCGCGCGAAGAGAATCATGGCCAGGATCATGCCGGCCAGCCCGCCATGGAAGGACATGCCGCCATGCCAGACAGCGAAGATCTGCAACGGGTCCGCGAGGTACTGCTCGAGATCGTAGAACAGGATGTAGCCGAGTCGTCCGCCCAGCACGATGCCGAGCACCGCCCAGGTGACGAAATCGTCCAGCAGCACGGGTGTCAGCGGGCTTTCGCCGCGTGCGGCGAGGCCCCGGGCATAGCGCCAGCCGATCAGGATGCCGACGACATAGGCAAGCGCGTACCAGCGTATGGCGAAGGGGCCGATCTCGACCAGCACCGGATCAATGGCCGGGAAGGGCAGGACGTAAAGCATCGCGCGGTTATAGGGGGCGGCTGTGACAGCGGCAAGCCGATGCGCCCGGCCTCGCTCCGGCGGTTTTGCCTCCTCCTGCGACTCGGCGGAAAACCGAAGGGCCTTCCGCAATATCGGTTGACGGATACGTCTTTTGCGTATAATCTGAAAATCTAGCCTGGGGTGACTGCCTGCAGAATGCCTGCAGAAGCAGGTGACGGAGTGATTGGCTCGCCCCGGCGGAGGCGAGCGACGCCCCATGGAGCCCCGAAGGCGATATGATCCTTCTGACCTCGTGGGAGAGACTCGGATGGAAAACCGAATTCTGGACGATCTGGCGAAGGTTGCCGCGGGCGCCTTGGGCGGTGTCGCCGGCGTCCGGCAGGAGATCGAGTTGCGGCTGCGCCAGCAGTTCGAGCGCATCCTCGCCAATATGGACCTGGTCTCGCGCGAGGAGTTCGAGGTCGTCAAGGCCATGGCCGCCAAGGCGCGGATGGAGCAGGAGGCGCTCGCCGCCCGCCTGGCGGCGCTCGAGGAGCGGCTCAAGGACTCGGCGGAAACCGGCGGCTGACTCGGAGTTTTTATGAATTGGTAAAAATTCCGCTATTGCACCCTGAGTCGGGATTTGGCAGGCTAAATCTGGTGGGTAGGATGGTTTCATAATCCTACCTTTGGGGTTGGCCAGGGGGTCTTTGGCCGATTCCGCCGCCGTTCTGGTCCAAGGAGGGCGAGTCGATGGCCGGTCTCACGGTCGATACATCCGAAAATCGCGGCAATCCCATTGATGTCCTGGAAGAGCTTGTCGACGCCAATGAGTGGCGCTTCGACCGCAACTCGGCCGAGGAAATGGTGGTCGAGCTTACCGGGCGGTGGTGCGACTATCGCCTCTACTTCGTCTGGCAGGAGGATCTGAGCGCCATCTCCTTCTCCTGTATCGTCGATCTCCGGGTGCCGGCCCATCGCCGCGCCTCGTTCCTGGAGCTGCTTGGGGTGGTGAACGAGAAGCTCTGGCTCGGCCATTTCGACCTTTGCGTCGACGAGCCGGTGCCGATGTTCCGCCATACGATCCTGCTGCGCGGTCTCGGCGGCATCGCCGTCGAGCAGCTCGAGGATCTGGTGGATATCGCGGTCACCGAATGCGAGCGCTTCTACCCCGCCTTCCAGTTCGTGCTCTGGGGCGGGAAATCGCCGGAGCAGGCGGTGGAAGCCGCCATGCTCGAGACGGTTGGCGAAGCCTAGGGCGGCGAAACCCGGGCCTCGCCGTAATGGCTGATCTGGCGCCGACACGGCTGCTTCTCGTCGGCTGCGGGAAGATGGGCGGGGCCATGCTCCGCGGCTGGCTGGCCCGGGGGCTGTCGCCCGGGCGCAGCCTGATCATCGAGCCCAATCCCGCGGAGCTCGAGGACCTCATCCGCCAAGGCGTCCGAGTCGCGCCCGGGGCGGAGGCCATTCCCGCCGATTTCCAGCCCGATGTCGTCGTCCTGGCGGTGAAGCCGCAGATGATGGAGGGTGCGATCGGTGGTTATGCCCGATTCGCGCGGCCCGAAACCCTCTTCCTCTCCATTGCCGCGGGGAAAACCATTGCCTATTTCCGGCGTCATCTGGGGGAGGGAGCAGCCATCGTCCGGGCGATGCCCAACACGCCTGCGGCCATCGGGCGGGGGATCAGCGTGGCGGTGCCGAGCAGCCCGGTAACGGCAGTCCAGCGGGATCTGGCCGATACACTGCTGGCCGCCTGCGGCGAGGTCGCCTGGGTAGAGGAGGAGGGGCTGATCGATCCGGTGACGGCGCTCTCCGGCGGCGGCCCGGCCTATGTCTTCCTCCTGATCGAGGCGCTGGCGGAAGCGGGGCGCAAGGCGGGCCTGCCCGCCGATCTGGCGCTGCGCCTGGCGCGGGTCACCGTCTCCGGCGCGGGCGAGCTCGCCCGCCTCTCGCCGGAGTCCGCCGAACAGCTCCGCCGCAACGTGACCAGCCCCAAAGGCACGACCCTGGAGGCCCTCAATATCCTGATGGCGGAGGATGGGATCCAACCTCTGTTCGACCGCGCCATCGCCGCTGCGACGCGGCGGTCGCGGGAACTGGCGGGCTAGCATGGGGAGCTTGCGGCCGGCTGCGGCGCGGGTGCAGGCGCTCCTCAAGGAGATGGGCCTGGAGGCTGAGGTCGTCGAGTTCGCCGAATCGACCCGCAGTTCCGCCGAGGCCGCGGCCCA
>DATFRE010000263.1:0-12737 GCA_035263545.1 Dongiaceae bacterium | reverse complement strand
CTTGCAGAGCCTCGCCCGCAATCGCGTCGAAGGGCCCTCTCCCGCGCTTTGAAGCGGGAGAGGGAAATTCGGCATTCCTAGCAGTCGAGCGTGTTGCTCATCTCCCAGGCGGAGAGATGCCGGTTGAAGCTCGACCATTCGTCGTTCTTCAGCTTGATGTAGCTGTCGATGAAGCCATCCCCCAGCCGCTCGCGCAGGACCTTGCTCTTGTCCGTGATCCTGAGCGCATCGAGCAGGTTGAGGGGCAGCTTCCGCACCCCCTTCACGGTATGGCCGTCGGTATACATGTTGATGTCCAGGCGCTTGCCCGGGTCGCGGTCATTGGCGACGCCGTCGAGGCCTGCGGCCAGCACGCCCGCCTGGAGCAGATAGGGATTGGCGGCGCCATCCATGAGCCGGAGCTCGAAGCGCCCGGCATCGGGGATGCGCACCATATGGGTGCGGTTGTTGCCGCCATAGGTGATGGTGTTGGGCGACCAGGTGGCGCCCGAGAGGGTGCGGGGCGCGTTGATCCGCTTGAAGCTGTTCACCGTCGGGTTGAAGAAGGTGCAAAGCGCCTCGGCATTGTGGATGACGCCGCCGAGGAAGCTGTAGGCGAGCTTGGAAAGGCCGAGCTCCCCCTTCGGATCGTGGAACAGGTTGGTCTTGCCGCTCTTGTCCCAGACCGAGACATGGGCGTGGCACCCATTGCCCGTCAGGTTGATGAAGGGCTTGGGCATGAAGGTCGCGCGCAGACCGTGCTTCTCGGCGATCGCCTTCACCATGTATTTGAAGAAGGCGTGGCGGTCGGCGGTCTTCAGGCAGTCGTCATATTCCCAATTCATCTCGAACTGGCCGTTGGCGTCCTCATGGTCGTTCTGATAGGGGTTCCAGCCGAGCGCCAGCATGCTGTCGCAGATCTCGGTGATGACGTCGTATCGGCGCATCAGGGCCTGCTGGTCATAGCAGGGCTTCTCCTGCTGGTCGGCGGAATCGGAGATCGCCTTGCCGTCCGGGGTGATCAGGAAGAACTCGCATTCGACACCGGACTTCATGCGCTGGCCCTGGGCCGCGGCGGCGGCGACCTGGTCCTTCAGCACCTTGCGGGGCGAGGCCGCGACCTCCTTGCCGTCCATCCAGAGATCGCTGGCAAGCCAGCCGACCTCCGGACGCCAGGGAAGCTGGATGAGGCTCTCGGGATCGGGCTTGGCGAAAAGATCGGCATCGGCCGGGGTCATGTCGAGCCAGGTGGCGAAGCCGGCAAAACCGGCGCCGTCCCGCTGCATGGCGCTGATCGCCGGGGCCGGCACCAGCTTGGCGCGCAGCCCCCCGAAGAGATCGACATAGCTGATGAGGAAATACTTGATCTTGCGGTCTTTAGCGGCTTTGGCGAGGTCGGTGGCCATGGGAGTTCCCCCTGTCAGACGGTTTCTTGGTTGAATTCAATAGCGGTCGCGGCCCGGGATCCAGTCGGTGCCGGCCAGCGGCACCCCGGCCATCGCGGCGGCCTCGACGGTGAGAGCCACGAGATCGTCGGGCTCGAGATTGTGGACATGGCTCTTGCCGCAAGCGCGCGCGACGGTCTGCAGCTCCAGCACCATGACCGAGAGATAGTTCTTCAGCCAGCGCGCGCCCTGCTCCGGGCTCAGGCGCTTCTGCAGGTCCGGCAGCTGCGTGGTCACGCCCACTGGGCACTTGCCCGTATGGCAGTGGTGGCACATGCCGGGCTCGGTGCCGAGCGCGTGATAGTCCTCGACATAGACCGGCTTGTTGCAACCCAGCGCCACCATCGCGGCGGAGCCGATGGAGACCGCATCGGCCCCGAGCGCCAGCGCCTTGCCCACATCGGCCCCGCTGCGGATGCCGCCGGAGACGATGAGCTGCACCTTGCGGTGCATGTCCAGCTCCTGGAGGGATTCGACCGCCAGGCGCACGGCGGGAAGCGTCGGGATGCCCACATGCTCGATGAAGACGTCCTGGGTGGCGGCGGTGCCGCCCTGCATGCCGTCCAGCACCACCACATCGGCGCCGGCCTTGACGGCGAGCGCCACGTCATAGCGGGTGCGGGTGGCGCCGACCTTCACATAGATCGGCTTCTCCCAGTTGGTGATCTCGCGCAGCTCCTGGATCTTGATGGTGAGATCGTCCGGGCCCGTCCAGTCGGGATGGCGGCAGGCGCTGCGCTGGTCGATCCCGACGGGGAGAGCGCGCATCTTGGCCACCCGCTCGGTGATCTTCATGCCGAGCAGCATGCCGCCGCCGCCGGGTTTCGCCCCCTGCCCCACCACCACCTCGATGGCGTCGCACCGGCGGAGATCATCGGGGTTCAGACCATAGCGCGAGGGCAGCACCTGATAGACCAGGGTCTTGGAGGATTGGCGCTCCTCCTCCGTCATGCCGCCATCGCCGGTGGTGCTGGAGGTCCCCATCGCGGTGCAGGCACGGCCGATCGCCTCCTTGGCATTGGCGCCGAGCGCCCCGAAGCTCATACCGGCTATGGTGATGGGAATCTTCAGATGGATCGGCTTCTTGGCGAAGCGGGTGCCGAGCCAGACATCCGTCGCGCATTTCTCGCGATAGCCCTCCAGCGGATAGCGGGAGACGGAGGCACCAAGGAACAGCAGATCGTCGAAGGTGGGCAGCCGGCGCTTGGTGCCGAAGCCGCGGATCTCATAGAGGCCCTGATCGGCGGCGCGATGGATCTCCGCCAGGATATGGGGCGGGAATGTCGCGGAGGGGCGCAAGCCCCGGGGATCGACGGTCATGGTTGGTTCCTTGCGGCGAATTGCTCAGCAATTGCGACGGGTCGACCCGCCCCTCCCGCTACGTCATGCCCGGGCTTGTCCCGGGCATCCACGTCTTGGCCGCGGCAAACTCGTGGATGGTCGGCCTTCGCCGACCATGACGGCTGAGAGAGCGAGGCCGATTGGCTAGCCGGGGCAAGCCTGGCCATAACGAAAGAGCTGGGACGACAGGACGTCTGCATCGCCTAGTAAGCGTCCGCGTGGTCGACGTGGAAGTTGTAGAGCTTGCGGGCCGAGCCATAGCGCTTGAACTTGCGCGGGTCGGCCTTGAGGCCGGCGCGATCGAGGAGCCGGCCGAGCTTCGCCAAATGATGATCGGTCATCTTCTTCTCGACGCAGTCGGCGCCCAGGCTCTCGACCTTGCCCTGGACATAGAGCTTCGCCTCGTAGATGGAATCCCCGAGGCTCTGGCCCGCATCGCCGCAGACCACGAGGCTGCCGGTCTGGGCCATGAAGGCGCTGAGATGGCCGACGGAGCCGCCGACCACGATGTCCACGCCCTTCATGGAGATGCCGCAGCGGGCCGAGGCATCGCCCTCGATGACCAGCAGCCCGCCATGGCCGGAGGCGCCGGCGGACTGGCTCGCATTGCCTTTGACCCGGACCTCGCCGGACATGATGTTCTCGGCGACGCCGACGCCGCAATGGCCGTCGATCACCAGCTTCGCCTGCTTGATCATGCCGGCGCAGTAATAGCCGACATGGCCCTCGATCAGGATCTCGATGGGCCGGTCGAGGCCCGCCGCGATCGCATGCGCGCCCTTGGGATTGACGATGCGCCACAGCCGCTCATTGGTCTCGGGCGGGAGGTCATGCAGGCGCTGGTTCAGGTCGCGCACGGAATCCGCGGCGAGATCGACGGTGATCATGGGCTATTGCAGGCTCCAGGTGTAGACGACCGCGGGCTTGGGCTCCCAGATCGTCGCCGTCTCGACCTTGGGCAGGTTGGCGAGACTGCGGAACTCCGAAGCCATGGCGACCCAGTCATCGGTCTCGGCCAGCACCGCGGGCTTGCAGGCGATGCCGTCGCGCAGCACGGCAAAGCCGTCCCGCGTGCCCATGGTGAAAGTGTAGAAACCGTCGAGATCGCGCAGCCCCGCCTCGAGGGCCTCGGGCAGGCTCGCCCCCTCGCCCATGCGATGGGCGAAATAGCGCGCCGCCACCTCGCTGTCATTGTCGGTCTCGAAGTCGTGGCCGCGCCGGCGCAGCCATTTGCGCAGGTTGTTGTGGTTGCTGAGGGAGCCGTTGTGCACCAGGCACATATCCGAGGCCGCGGTGAAGGGGTGGGAATGCTCCGTGGTCACCGCGCTCTCGGTCGCCATGCGGGTATGGCCGATAGCATGGGACCCCTCCATGCCGCGGATGGAATACTTGTCCACCACCTCGGCGGGCAGGCCCATATCCTTGTAGACCTCCATGAGCTGGCCATAGCCCATGACCCGCACCTCGGGATGATGGGTCTTCAGCCACTGGCGCGCATGGGCCGCGTCGGCCGCGACCGTCATGACCACGTGGTTGGACTTGACCTCGATATCGACCTCGCAGTTCAGCGCTTCGCCCATCTGGCCGCCGATCTCGCGCCAATGATGATGCGGGTCGGCATGAAAGAGGGTCAGCTTGCAGCGCTCGCCGGCGACCGGCTTGTGATAGACGGCGATGCCGGCGCTGTCGGGGCCGCGCTCCGTCATGCCGATCAGCATGGTGGAGAGATGGCGGCCGAGCTGGGGCCGCAGCTCAGGGTTCTTCAGGAACAGGCCGACGATTCCGCACATGGCGAGGACTCCTTTCCTCCCGTTATCGCCTTGCCGCAAATCTAGTCGAGGCACCCGCCTCAATCAAATGGAAAGAATAAAATATTCCTGTCGGGAATACGCAACGCAGTCATAATTCTGTGAAGAACGCTCCATAGTTATCTGATTATAAAACATTCTATACTCCAGATTCCCGTATATAGGTAATGATCGACAAGAATCGAATCGGCAGCTTCCGAAGCTCGTCGGGGCCGTGCGGCACATCGGCATCGAAAAACAGCGAGTCGCCCGGCGTCAGCACATAGGTGCGATTGCCGTGGCGATAGCCGACCTCACCCTCCAGCATGTAGATGAACTCGATCCCCTCATGCTGGAACAGCGGGAAGACGTCGGAATCGGCGGTCAGGGTGATGAGATAGGGCTCGACCGCCAGCGGCCGGCGCAGCGAATGGCCGAGAAGCTGGTACTGATGCCCCGCCCGGCTGCCGCGGCGCTCGATATTGAGCCCCTGGCCGGCGCGCACGAAGGTGGCGTCACGCTCCTCCTCATAGCGGCGGAAGAAGGAGGTCACCGGTACATGCAGCGCCGTCGAGAGCGATTTCAGGGTGTCCAGAGATGGCGAGGTCATGCCGTTCTCGATCTTGGAGAGCATGCCGGCGGAGAGCCCCGCCTGGCGGGCGAGCTCGGCCACGGTCATGTCGAGCTTACGGCGGAACTCCCGGACCTCGCGCCCGATGGCGATCTCGAGATTGCTCTCCCGCTTGCCCGCCAGGCTGTGCGGGTCCTGCATGTCGAATTCCTTGGGGGCGCGCGACATGCGGCTCAGCCGAGGCCGCGAAGGGCCAAGACACCGATCGGCTCGCCGCCGAACTCCGCCATGGCGTCGAGCAGGGCCCCCCAGAGGTAGTCAGCCGAGGCGCTGTCGGCCAGGAGATGGAAGAGAGGCGTCGCACCCTGGTCCTGGCGCAGGATGATGCCGCTCATCTTGGCGATGGAGGTCTGGGCGATCCGGCCGCTCACGAACTTGTCGAGGCGCAGATCGACGCCGCAGATCTTGGCGAACATCTCCGGCGCCGCCCGGCCCGAGAGAGCGAACCAGGCATGGCTGTCGGCCCGCGGCATGGGATAGCCGATGAGCTTGCGGGGCCTCTCGCTGCCCCAGCTCCAGGCCTGGTTCAGCCGCTCGATGAGCGCCCCGCCGCCGGCGAGGGAATCGATCAGGAAGATCTCCGTCGGCGCCAGGCGAAGCGCCAGCTCGCCGCCCGGCTGGCGATAGCCGCGATTGCTCTCCGCACCGATCGCAAGCCCCTGGCTCTGCAGCCACTCGACCGCCCCCGTCCCCTTGAAGCCGGTGCGCGGCAAGGGCGAGAGATCGGCGAGGCCGAGAAGCTTTGCGGTTTCCATCTCGGCCGCGGCCCGGCCGAAATCCAGCGCCACGGCGCCGTTATTGACCGTCTCGAAGCGGGCGCCGAGATCGCGGAGCTTGCGATAGACGAAGCTGCGGCGGAGCTGGGCATGGGGCTCGATAGCAGCCATGTCACATCTCCTGCCGCTTGGTTTCCGGATCGTAGAAGGGAAGCTTCACCACCCTGCCCTTGATCAGCCTTCCGCCGGCGATCTTGATGTCGAAGCTCGCACCCTCGGCCGCCTGGTCGGGCGCGACATAGGCAAGGCCGATGACGCGGTCGAGGGTGGGCGAGCGCACGGCCGAGGTCACGCGGCCGGTGATCTCGCCATTTCGCACCGTCAGATGGCATTCCTCCGGCACGGGTGCGGCGGGATCCTCCAGGGTGAAGCCCACGAGCTTGCGGGAGAGCGCCCGCGCCGTCTGGATGGCGATGGAGCGTCCCCCCGTGAAATAGGCCTTGTTCTTGGCGATCGCCCAAGCCATGTCGGCCTCGAGGGGATGGGTCAGCCCATCCGTGTCCTGGCCGATGATGATATGCCCTTTCTCGAGGCGGAGAACACGCTGGGCCTCGACCCCGAAGGGCCGGATGCCGGCAGTGCCGCCGGCGGCCATGAGGGCATCCCACAGCGCTTCGCCCTGGCTTGCCGGGACATGGATCTCATAGCCGAGCTCGCCCACGAATCCGACGCGCAGCAGCCGCGCCGGAATGCCGGCAACGCTGCCCAGGCGCACGCCCATATAGGGAAAGGCCTCGGGCCCGAGATCGACGTCATGGCAGACCTTGGCCAGGACCTCGCGGGAGCGCGGCCCCGCGATGTTCACCCCGGCATAGGCGGCGGTGACATTGGCCACATCGACATCGAGGCGCCACTGGGCGTTCCATTGCAGCATCAGGCGGTAGACGCCGTCGACGCCGCTGGTGGTGGCGGTGACGTAGAAATGCTCGTCATGGAAGCGGCAGGCCACGCCGTCATCGATGATGGCGCCGGTCTGGTCGCACATCAGCACATAGCGCGAGCGGCCCACCGGCTGCTTGGCATAGGTGAAGGTGTAGAGGCGGTTCAGGAACTCGGCCGCATCGGGCCCGCGGATATCGAGGCCGCCCAGCGTCGAGACATCGATGAGCCCGACATTGTTGCGGACCGCCAGCACCTCCTCGCGGATCGCCTTGTCGCGATCCTCCGCCTTGCCGTAGAAGGCCGGGCGGTACCAGAGCCCCGCCACCATCATGCGCGCGCCGAGCTCGTGATGGCGGTGATGCATGGCGGTATGGCGCTCGGGCTCAAAGACCCGGCCGGCGAGATGGCCGAACTTCTCCGGCACATAAGGCGGGCGCTGGGTCGTGACCGAGAGGGTGGCGAGATCGGACGCCGTCTCCTTGGCCAGCACGCGCACCGCGGCGACGGCGGAGTGGCGGCCCTGGGAGGGGCCCATGCCGACGGTGGAGTAGCGCTTCAGCAGCTCGATATCGTCATAGCCATCGGCGATGCCGTTCACCAGGTCCTTGACCTGGAGATCCTCGTCGAAATCGACGAAGTCCTTGCCCGCCTTGTGCGGGAAGATCGGCCATGCATGGGTCTGGCCCACCGCACCCCGGTCTCCGGTAACCGCCGGCGGCTCGGCGCCGCCAGCGAAACCGGCATCCTGTGCCGCCGCCCAGCCGATGCGCTTTCCTTCCGCCAGCACTGCCTCCATCGCATAGGTGCCGTTGACCGAGCCGGCGGCAAAGACATGGGGCGGCAGGATCGCCGGGTGGAACATGCTGGCGGCGTGGTCATAGGTGAACCTCGTGCCGGCGTGGTGGAGAATCTGGCCCGCTGGGCTGTAGCCCGTCGACATGCAGAGGAGATCGCATTCGAAGACCGTGGCCGCGCCGTCGGTCTCCCCTTCCCGCGCGATGCGCGCCGCGGCGGCGCCGAGGATGCCGAGCTTGGCCGTCCCGGCGATCGCCTCGGTCACCGCATAGCCCGCGAGGATGGGCACACCCCGGCCGCGGGTCGCATGGACCATGGGGGTCTCCGGTACCTGCTCGCGCAGATCGACCACCGCCTGTACCTCGCATCCGGCATCGCCGAGATCGAGGGCTACGCCATAGGCATCGTCATTGGCCGCCAGCACCACGGCCTTGCGTCCCGGGCGGACGCCATAGAGGTGGATCAGCCGCTGCGCCGCCGTGCCCTGCATGACCCCGGGAAGATCGTTGTTGCGGAAGACCGCCGGCTGCTCCAGCGAGCCCGTCGCCATCACCACGGCTTTGGCGCGGAGCTTGTAGAAGCGGCTGCCCTTGACGATCGCGAGCCAGTTATCGGCGAACCAGCCGGTGCAGGTGGCATCGCTCAGGATATGGATGTTGTTCCTGGCCCTCACCTGCGCTGCGAGCTTCTCGGCCAGATTGAAGGCCTGATCCCCCTCGCGCCCGAGCCGGGCATAGCAGAGGGAGCCGCCCAGGATCGGCCATTCGTCGATGAGGATGACCTCGGCCCCCGCCTCGGCGGCCTGGAGTGCCGCGGAGAGGCCGGCGGGACCCCCGCCGACCACCGCCACATCGGCGAACAGATACTGCTTGTCGAAATAGCCGTGATGGGCGGCGAGATCGACCCTCCCGAGCCCGGCGCGCCCGCGGATGATCTTCTCCCAGAACTTCCAGCTGCCGCGCTTGTAGAAGGTCTTGTAGTAGAAGCCGACGGGGAGGAAGCGGCCGAAGAGCTCGATGATGTTGCCGCGATCGGCCTCGAGGCTGCCGTCGTAGTTCTGCCCCATGACGCCGAGCGCGGGCTCGATGACTCGCCGGTCGGCCAGTACATTGGGCTCGGCGCCGATCTGCACCAGAGTGTTGGAATCCTGGCCGGCCATGGTGAGGATGCCGCGCGGCCGCCGGTACTTGAAAGAGCGCGACAGCACCCACTGGTCATTGGCGGCGAGTGCCGCGGCGATCGTGTCGCCGGCGAAGCCCTCGACCTCGCGGCCCTCGAAGGTGAAGCCGACCGGGCGCTTGCGGTCGATCAGCCGGCCGAAGGACTCCGGCAGGCGGTTGACGCCGCCCAAACCGATCGCCGAGGTCACTTCGTCTCTCCCTTGGCGGGTGCGGCGAACTCGACCCGGCGGTTGAAGACCTCGCTCGCAGGGTAGGTCCGGATGATCTCGTCGGTCACCGTGTTGCGCTCGGCGATGAACCAGAAGGAGGTGGGCACATGGCACCACCATTCGCGCACGACGCCGGCGATGTTGTTCTCGATGAAGACATAGTCGGCCCAGTCGCGCGGGCTGACCTCCGTCCCGGACGGCATCGCCTTCACCTCGCCGCCCCAGACGAATTCCGAGATGTTGCGCGGGCCATTGAGCGGGCAGTTCATGATCTTCATGCCATGCTTCCCTTGGGCCCCTCTAATGGCCCACCGAGGCCGCGCCCTTTTCGCCGACCTGCTCGAACTCGTAGAAGCGCTCCAGGCGGAAGGGCTGCAGCAGCGCCGGCAGATTGCCGGTGGCAACGGTCTCGGCCATGCGCTTGCCGCAAACCGGCGTCGCCTTGAATCCCCAGGTGCCCCAGCCGGAATCGATGAAGTAGTTCTCGACCGGGGTCTTGCCCATGACAGGGCTGAAATCCGGAGTCATGTCCGCCATGCCGGCCCATTGGCGGACGAGCTTCACATCGCCCAGGAAGGGCAGCAGCTCCAGCATGTGTCCCAGGAGCCCTTCCTTGAAATCGAGGGTCGAGCGCGTCGAGTAGAGCGAATAGGGATCGGTCGAGCCGCCCATGACCAGCTCGCCGCGATCCGATTGCGAGACATAGACATGCAGCGAGCCGGAAACGATGATCTGGTCGAGGAAGGGCTTGAGGGGCACCGAGACGCAGGCCTGGAGCGGGATGGTGCGGATCGGCAGCTTGAAGCCCGCCAGCGCCGAGACCCGGCTGCTGGAGCCGGCCACGGCCTGGAGCACCTTGCCGCAGGCGATGCGGCCCCGGTTGGTCTCGACTCCCGTGACCCGCCCGTTCTCGATGACGAAGCCCGTCACCTCGGTATTGGTGTGGATCTCCACACCCCGGTCGCCGGCATAGCGGGCATAGCCCCAGGCCACCGCGTCGTGGCGCGCGATCGCGCCCGGCGGGTGGTAGAGAGCGCCCATGATCGGATAGCGCACATCGTCCGACATGTTGAGGGCCGGACAGAGCCGGGCGATCTCGTCGGGATAGATCAGCTCCGAATCGACGCCCAGATGCTTGTTGACCTCGGCGCGCCAGCGGCTGGTGCGCATGGCCGCATCGGTATGGGCCAGGGTGAAATGGCCGCGGACGGAATAGAGGATGTTATAGTCGAACTCCTCGCTCAGCCCCTGATAGAGCCGGACCGATTCGTCGTAGAAGCGCACGCCCTCGGGCGTCAGGTAATTGGAGCGGATGATGGCCGTGTTGCGCGCCGTGTTGCCGCCGGCCAGATACCCCTTGTCCAGCACCGCGATATTGGTGATGCCCCAGTCCTTGACCAGGTAGTAGGCAGCCGCGAGCCCGTGTCCGCCGGCGCCGACGATGACTACGTCATAGGCGGGCTTCAGATCCGTCGCCTTGGGGAAATGCCGGCGTGCCGGATACTTGCTGCTGAGCCCGTATTTCAGGAGAGCGAATGGCATTCTGACGATCCCTGGGACCCCCGGCGGCGCCGGAAAGCCACGCCACCAACCCCACACCGCAAGCTACAAATTGGTTTCCTCAGGTGCAAGAATTTTTCCATAAACCGCGGCAAATTATGGGACCATTGGCTTGGAATTGGGCTTCGATCGGGTGTGGGGAGTGTGAATGCCGCTGAAGACTGACAATATCGTTCTGACCAAGGCCGCAGCCCTGGCCCTCAAGCGCGAGTTCATCGGCTGGCAGTGCCGCATCCGGCAACTTGTCGCGCGCGAGAGCGGCGGGCGACCCTCCGCCGGCATGCGCCCGCGGGTGACGAGCCGCGAGGGACATGAAATCTCGCCGGGCCTGACCCTGCTGATCGTCGAATCGGAGCCTTTGATCAGCACCCAGCTCTTCCGCCACCAGTATCTGAAGACCCAGGATCCGGGCGAGCGCTATGCGAAGGTCCTGGAGATCCTGCAGGGGAGCTATTTCCAGCAGCCGGCCCTCTTCTCCGATGTGATGACCGCGCTGTTCGGGGCGGGCTCCGCCGTGGCGGAGCGCCTGCTCAGCCACGGGCGCTGCGTGCTGGAGTTCGAGCAGTATAGCCAGGGCTATCGCATCCCCTGCACCGTGGCCGGACTTGCCGAGCGCCACCCCTTCTACCAGGCGACCTACTGGCACAACCACCTGTTCAACCCGAACCTGCCGGCGCGGGTGGCGATCCTCTCCTTCACCCCCGACTGGACGCATGCGGCGGACTATCGGGTGGAGATCGGAGAGTAGCGGCGACGGCGGATCTTCCCTCTCCCGCGCTTCGGAGCGGGAGAGGGTGGCGGCCGAAGGCCGCTGGGTGAGGTCATTCAAGTCCGGTCTTGGCGGACCCTCACCCCTCCCATCGCTTCGCGATGGGTCCCTCCCCTCCCCCGCTCCGAAGCGCGGGAGAGGGTTAAGGGGCGCATCTGGAAACTCGCCTGCGGCCTCGCCACATGAGGGAAAACTTCATCGGGAGCGAAGGCATGTCCAAGGAGCAGAAGCGGCCCAGGCTGGTTGGGATGAACCACATTGCCCTGGAGGTGGGCGACATCGAGGAGGCGCTGGCCTTCTACGGCAAGATCTTCGACTTCGCCTTGCGCAGCAAAAGCAAGCGCGCGGCCTTCATCGACATGGGCGACCAGTTCATCAACCTCATGGAAACCAAGAAGCCCCATGAGGATGACGGGCGCCATTTCGGCATCGTGGTCGACGACCGCTCGGCGGTGCGCGAGCTGGTCAAGGCCGCCGGCGGCCGGTTGTTGCCGGGGCCTTTCCTCGACTTCCTCGATCCCTGGGGTAACCGGGTCGAGGTGGTCGACTATGCCGATATCCAGTACACCAAGGCGCCTCATGTGCTGCGCGGCATGGGCCTCGATCTCGGCAAGAACAAGGGCGCGCTGAAGGAGCTCGCCCACAAGGGCATGGCCCCCTAGAGGCTCGCACCAAAAGAAGAGGCCGGCGCTTGGCCGGCCTCTCCCGCAAGTCCCCCAGTTTTTTTTCTTGTCAGAACTTGCGATAGGCCTTGTTCAGATCCACCAGAGGGTGGCGGGGCGACATCTGGAACTTGATCAGCAGCTCGCGGGCCAGCATGTCGCGGTCCTGCTGATTGTCCGGGAGCTTCACGCCCTTGGGCACCGTCACCCAGCCATTGACGTTGCGGTCGAAGATCGCCGCGCGTCCCTCCTCATAGCCGAGATGGACGTCCTCGAGCCAGTTCAGATCGTCCCAGCCCATGATCTCCATATATTTCTTGAGGAAGGGCGTGAGGCGCGTGTAGTCGGGGACGAGATTGACGTCGTAGCGATAGCCGATGTGCTGGCCGATCTCCTTCTCGCGGGCCGTGTCGAGGCCCGAGGTCTTGATGAAGTGATCGATATCCGCCCCGCCACTCTTGGCACCGGCCGCGGGCTTGGCGGCGGCTTTCTCCCGGGCGACCTTGACGGTCTTCGAGACCTTCTTGGCCTTGGCGTATTTGCTGAGCTTGGTCACTTTCGCCATGGGGTCTCTCTCTCCTAGTAGCGGGTCATGTCGGGGCGGCCGACGGTGTGCTGGGAGCCGGCGAGCGGCACCATGGCAAGCGCCGAGGCCTCCATGGTCAGGGCCGCCAGATCCTCTGGCTCCAGGCTGTGCACATTGGTCTTGCCGCAAGCCCG
>DATFRE010000262.1:0-5386 GCA_035263545.1 Dongiaceae bacterium | reverse complement strand
TTCCAAGCTCGACGCCGGTGTCCGTCGGAGGAAGCGCGGCAGGCTGAAGCTCACCCATACCCCCACCCGCCTGTTGGCAGCGGTTGTGGTCCAAAGTTGAGTACACCCCCCAAATATAGGACTGGCAAATGAGGTTGCATCCACCAACGTTCGCGTCGGCACGCTACAGTCCGGTGATGCTTATTGGGGAAAAGTTGGGGACACTGGACCGACTTGGCCAAGTTGAACCGAATAAGTCATTGATTTAACTGGCGTCCCCGACGGGATTCGAACCCGTGTTACCGCCGTGAAAGGGCGATGTCCTAGGCCTCTAGACGACGGGGACGCATGCGCGCTTCGCCTGCGCAACGGCCAGGCGGCGGCCATGACTACCGGCCGCGAGGTCCAAAATCAACGCCTAAATCCACCCCCCGCGGCCGCCTTGCCCCTCGGGCAGGCGGCAGCCATACTCCGCGGCCTTCACAGCTACAACCAGCCCGACAGGGGGAAAACATGAGCATCCAGCGTTTCGAGGTCGGCCCGCGCATGAGCCAGGCCGTGGTCCATGGCGACACCGTCTACCTGGCGGGCCAGGTCGCCAACAACCCCGCGCCCACGGTCGCCAAGCAGACCAAGCAGATCCTCTCCCAGATCGACAAGCTGCTGAAACAGGCCGGCAGCCGCAAATCGAAGCTGCTCTCGGCCAACATCTGGCTGACCGACATGCGGACCTTCGGCGAGATGAACGAGGTCTGGGAAGCCTGGGTCGACAAGGGCAACACCCCCGCCCGCGCCACCGTCGAGGCGAAGCTCGCCGCCCCGCAATATCTCGTCGAGATCATGGTGACGGCTGCGACGGACTAGCTAAGCCGGCGCGCCGTCCTCGATCAGGAGCTGCACCTCCGTGCGGCCCTGCCAGCGATTGATGCGGAAATGCCCGGCAAGGTGCAGCGCGGGCCCGCCCGGCGTCAACAGCGCGCGGCCCAGCTCCGTCGCCAGGCTGCGGAAGGCGACGGCTCGCAGCCTGCTTCCGTCGCTACCGGCAAGCGTGCAGCGGATATGGGCCTCGCCCAGCGGCTCGGCCTGGAGGACGCGTAGCGCCGGCAGCGCGAAGCGCGGCTCGGCATTGCCGCTGCCATAGGGGCCCAGGCGCTCCAGCAGCGTCAGCAGCTCGGCCGTGGCGGCACCGGGTAGCAGCGCGCCGTCCAGCTCGAGCACCTGGCGCGGCGGCTCGCCATTGAGCCCGGCGCCGAGGCGCTGGGCCAGGAAGTCGCGCAGCGCCTCCAGGCCCGAGCCCGCCACGGTGAAGCCCGCCGCCATGGGATGGCCGCCGCCATTGATCAGCAGGCCCGCTTGGCGGGCGGCGATCACGGCGCTGCCGAGATCGATGCCGGCAATGGAGCGGCCGGAGCCCTTGCCGATCATGGCCGCACCCTCGCCCTCCAGCGCCACCACGCAGGCTGGCCGGCCATAGAGCTCCTTGAGGCGGCTGGCGACGATCCCGATCACCCCGGCATGCCAGCCGGGCGCGGCGGCGAAGACCAGGCCGGGGGCGAGCCGTGCTTCCACCTGGGCGATGGCGGCCAGTTGCACCTGCTCCTCGATCTGGCGCCGCTCGGCATTGTAGCCGTCCAGCTGCGCGGCCAGGCTGCGCGCCTCGATCTCGTCCTCGGTGGTCAGCAGCCGGGCGCCGAGCCCCGCCTCCCCCACCCGTCCGCCGGCATTGACTCTCGGCCCCAGGAGGAAGCCCGCGTGATAGCAGCCCGGCGGCTCGGCAAGGCGCGCGACATCGGCCAGAGCGACGAGACCCGGATTGCCCCGCCGGGCCATGACCTTCAGCCCCTGGGCGACAAGCGCGCGGTTGAGGCCGGTCAGCGGCACCACATCGCAGACCGTGCCCAGGGCCACGAGATCGAGCCAGCGCTTCAGATCGGGCTCCGCCCGCGCTACGCCATACCAGCCGGCCTGGCGTAGCGCCCGGTTGACCGCCACGACCAGGAGGAAGGTCACCCCGACCGCCGCGAGCTGGCCATGGCCTTTCGCCTCGTCCAGCCGGTTGGGATTGATCACGGCAAGCGCCGCCGGCAGGCGCGGCTCGGCCACGTGATGATCGACGACGATGACCTCGAGCCCGGCCGCCTCGGCCCCTGCCAGCGGCTCGAAGGCCGTGATGCCGCAATCGACCGTGATGACGATCCGCACGCCCTGCTCCTTCAGCGCCAGCAGCGCCGGCAGGTTGGGCCCATAGCCCTCCTTCATCCGGTCCGGGATATAGATGCGGATCGGATGCCCCGCGGCGGCGAAGAAGCGGGCGAGCAAGGCCGCGGAAGTGGCACCATCGACGTCGTAATCGCCGAAGACGGCGATCGCTTCGCCATCGCGCACCGCCCGCGCCAGGCGCGCTGCCGCCTTGTCCATGTCGCGAAAGCGGGAGGGATCGGGCAGCAGCTCGCGCAAGGTCGGATTGAGAAAGCTCTCCGCCGCCTCCGCGCCGACACCGCGGGCGGCCAGAAGCCGGCCCACGATCTCCGGCAGCGCCAGGCGCTGGGCGATGGCGAGGCCTTCGCGATCGTCACCGCCGCGCGCCCGCCAGCGCCGCCCAAGGAGAGAGCGTTCGACGCCGAGAAAGGCCTCGGCGGTCATGCCGCCCCCATGGTCATGGCACCGCGGCCGTCACCCCTCGAAGCCGGGCTTGCGGCTCCAGCTGTGCTGCGCCTCGATCAGGCGCACGGTGCCGGTCTTCGAGCGCATGACCATGGAATGGGTGAAGCCGCCACTACGGTCGCGGCGCACGCCGCGGAGCATGGTGCCGTCGGTGACGCCGGTGGCCGCGAACATCACATCGCCATGGGCGAGGTCGAGAAGGGAATATTTGCGACTGAGATCGCTCACGCCCAGGCGGCGCGCGCGGCCCTTCTCCTCCTCGTTGCGGAACAGGAGCCGCCCCTGCATCTGCCCGCCGATGCAGCGCAGGGCCGCCGCGGCCAGCACGCCCTCC
The DNA here is from genome assembly GCA_035263545.1 of Dongiaceae bacterium. GTDB lineage: Bacteria > Pseudomonadota > Alphaproteobacteria > Dongiales > Dongiaceae > DASXQK01. The sequence continues at coordinate 2,409 of DATFRE010000262.1, read as the reverse complement.
GGCGCGCCGCCGCTGCCGAGATAGATATCGACGCCGCTGCCGGGCCTGGAGGTGGCGATGACGCCGCTCACATCGCCGTCGGAGATCAGCATGATCCGCGCGCCGGTCGCCCGGACCCGCTGGATCACCTCGCTGTGGCGCGGCCGGTCGAGGATGCAGGCGACGATGTCGCCGATATCTACCTGCTTGGCCTTGGCCAGGTTCTTCAGATTTTCCTCCGGCGTGGCGTCGAGATCGATGACACCTTCCGGCAGGCCCGCACCTACGGCGATCTTGTCCATATAGACATCGGGCGCATTGAGGAAGCCGCCGGCCTCCGCCATGGCGATGACGGCGAGCGCATTGGGCCCGCCCTTGGCGGTGATGGTCGTGCCCTCGAGCGGATCGAGGGCGATATCGATGGCGGGGCCGCCCGCCCCGACCTTCTCGCCGATGAAGAGCATGGGCGCCTCGTCGCGCTCGCCTTCGCCGATGACGACGGTGCCGTCTATGGCGAGGCCGTTCAGCGCGCGGCGCATGGCATCGACGGCGGCCTGGTCGGCCGCCTTTTCGTCACCGCGCCCCATCAGCCTGGAGGCCGCGAGCGCCGCGGCTTCCGTCACCCGGACCGCCTCGAGGGCCAGATTGCGATCCATCGCGGCTTTCGACATGGGCAATGCCTCCCGTGGCTGTTCGTTCTTATCGGCGCCGTTCTACAGCGATTCGATGCGGATCATATGCGGCGGCTCGGTGACCGAGGCAAGCCGCGTGATGCGCTCGAGGGCGCGGCGCATCGCCGCCTCCTCGGTCTCATGGGTCGTCAGCACCACCGGGACCGCTTCGCCTGGCGAGCGCGCCCGCTGGATCATCGCTTCCATCGAAACCTCCTCGTCGCGCAGCGCCGCGGCGACATCGGCGATCACCCCCGGCTTGTCGACGACCATCAGGCGGATGTAATAGGCGCCCCGATGGCGGGCCATCGGCGAGGCCGGCAGGCGTTTCAGCTCGCTTGCGGGCACGGAGAAGGTCGGCTGGCTGCGCCCGCGGGCGATGTCGATCAGGTCGGAGACCACGGCAGAGGCCGTCGGTCCGGCGCCGGCGCCGCGCCCCTCGCAGATGTTCTGGCCGACGAAATCGCCCTCCGTGACCACGGCGTTGTAGACGCCCTCCACATGGGCGATGGGCGTGCCCAGCGGGACCATGCAGGCATGGACGCGCTGCTCGATGCCGAACTCCGTCGGCCGCGCGATACCCAGGAGCTTGATGCGATAGCCCAGCTCCTCGGCGAAAGCGATGTCCACCGCCGAGACATTGCGGATGCCATCCACCTGCACGCCGGCGAAGTTGATCTCGCAGCCGAAGGCGACGCCGGCAAGGATGGCAAGCTTATGCGCCGCATCGATCCCGTCCACGTCGAAGCTGGGATCGGCCTCGGCATAGCCCAGGCTCTGGGCATCGGCCAGCACATCGGCGAACTCCCGGCCGGATTGGCGCATCACCGTCAGTATGTAGTTGCAGGTGCCGTTGAGGATGCCGTAGACGCGCTCGATCCTGTTGGCGGCCAGCCCCTCGCGCAGGGTCTTGATGATGGGAATGCCGCCGGCGACCGCCGCCTCGTAGCCGAGGCTGACGCCCTTGGCCTCGGCCCGGCGCGCGAGCGCGGTGCCGTGATGGGCGAGGAGCGCCTTGTTGGCGGTGACCACATGCTTGCCGGCGGCGAGTGCCGCCTCCAGCAGGTCGCGCGCCGGACCCTCGGCGCCCCCGATGAGCTCGACCACCACCTCGATCTCCGGCAGCCGCGCCAGGGCCACGGGATCATCGAGCCAGTCATAGCGCGAGAGGTCGACTCCCCGATCGCGGCGCCGGTCGCGAGCCGAGACGGCGCGGATCTCGATGGGCCTTTCGCAGCGCCGTGCCAAGTCCTCGGCATGCTGCTGCAGCAGCTTGACCGTGCCGGCACCGACATTGCCAAGACCGGCGACCGCGATGCGCAAGGGCTGCGTCATTCCCGATGGTTCCGTGAATTCGTTTCAGCGGTCGAGGAAGATTTCGACGCGCCGGTTGCCCGCCTCGCCCGTCGGCATGAACTCGTAGAAGACCGGTTGCTGGTCACCGACGGCGGAGATGGCCACCAGATTGCTGGGCGCGCCCATCCGCAGAAGCGCGCCGCCCACCGCCGAGGCGCGCTTCATCGACAGCTCGTCATTCACCGCCTGATGCTGCGTGTAGTCCATCGTCGCCGAATGCTCGCTGGCATGGCCGATGACACGAAGCTGACCGCCCTGCTGCTCCTGCAGCAGGACGACGTCGTGCAGCACCCCGAGGTCGCGGTCATTGAGCGCGGCGGAGCCGTCGCGGAAGAAGATCACGGCGATCGGGCGTCGGTTGTCGACGGCGGCGGACTGGCTACCCGGAACGCCGGCATAGGGC
>DATFRE010000261.1:0-21441 GCA_035263545.1 Dongiaceae bacterium | reverse complement strand
GTAGCCCAGATATTCATGTGTTTTCCCGCCGCGCCGCCGCCATATTAGGCGGATGAGCGCGGCGGCGGAGCGGCTGGCCTGGGCGCGGGAGTTGCGGCGCCAGGGCGCCTTCGGCGAAGGCGGCTGGGGCCTCTCGCCCCGGGGACCGGTCGCCTCCCTCGTCCTCCATGGCCTTGCGGCTCTCCTGATCATCCTGGGCCTGCCTTCCCTGATCCGGCCGCCGCCCGAGCCGCCGGCGGTGGTGCCGGTCGATCTGGTTCTGCTGGGCGACAAGAGCCTCTCCCCCGCCCATCGCCAGCCGGCGGTCGTTCCCCAGCAGATGGCGCCCGAGACTTCGCCCGTGAGGCCGCCTAACCCCGTGCCGCTGGCTGCCACGCCGCCGCCCGTCCGCGCCGCCTCGGTCCCGAAGCCGGGCTCCGTACCCGTCGATCCCCTGGCGGGATTGAGCCTCCTGGGCACGCCGGAGCCGCCGAAGGTAACGCCCAAGCTGAAGCCGACCCGACCGGCGGCGGTCAAGCCGGCGAAGAAGCCGGTACCCCCGGTCGAGGATCTCGCGGCGACGCTTCAATCGCTCAGCCAGCAGCAGCAACTCCAGGCGAAGACCCCGCCCAGCCCCGACCAGCAGGCCGATCTGGGTCAGTCCAACGCGACGGCGGGCAGCGGCGATATCGGGCCGATGGCGATGTACAGCGCCAAGGACTTCATCCGTGTCCAGATCGAGCGGCACTGGTATCTGGACCGGGCCGCCATCGGCGCCGGCGAGTTCACCGTCTCGCTGCATCTGATGCTGACCGCCGACGGCCATGTGAGCCTGGCGGAGATCGTGGACAGCATGGGTTACGGCGAGAATGCCGCCTATCTCGCCGCCGCCCGCAGCCTGCGCGGCGCCACTCTTCTCTCTTCGCCGCTGACCCTACCGCCGGGGCACTACGCCGAGGTCAAGGACATGGTCCTGACTTTCAGCCCGAAGGAAGTGCTGCGCTGACTTATTGCAGGCTGCGCGCGACGCGGAAGCCGGCGTAGTTGGAGTAGTCGAAATCCCGTCCGGCGGCATCAGCCTTGATGCGTGCGGCGGAGCGCAGGAATTCCGGCACATTGCTCCAGGAGCCACCGCGCAGCGCCCGGCGCGTGCAATCGCCTTTTTTCCAGACGCGTCCATCGGTGGGCGCGCCGACATAGCTCTCGTTCCAGCAATCGTCGGTCCATTGCCAGACATTGCCCAGCATGTCGTAGAGCCCGAATGCGTTGGGCCCGAAGCTCCCTACCGGCGCCAGGAGGAGCGCGTCCCACCGGCTGCCGCAGCCGTTGCAATTGGCATTGCCGCTGCCGATCTCATTGCCCCACCAGCGCGCGGTGGTGGTACCGGCGCGCGCCGCAAATTCCCATTCCGCCTCGCTGGGCAGGCGGTAGAGGCCCTCCGCCGCGGCCTCCGGATTCTGGGCGCGGAGCTTCGCGTTCAACCAGGCGATGTAGGCCTCGGCGTCATACCAGTTGAGGCAGACGGCCGGGCTCTGCGAAGCCTCGGAATCGACCGGCGGATAGGCGACACCGCCGCCGGGCGAGCGCCAGCCGAGCCGGAGGATCTGATCGCAGAGCGCGGGCTGATAGCCGGTCTCGCGCAGGAAGGCCAGGAACGCCGCATCGCTCACATCGGTGATGGCGAGCGCGAAGGGCCTGATCGTGACCTGGTGCTGCGGGCCCTCGGAATCGAAGCGGCCCAGCTCCCATTTCGGGCTGCCCATCATGAATGTCCCGCCGGGAATGGCGACCATCGCCGGGCATTCGGCGCAATCCTTGATCTGCCGCGGTGCGGCCGCGGCGAACGCGGTACTGGTGATGCAAAGAACGAGGAGGAGAACGAGCCAAAGCACACTTCCCCTCTCCCGCTTCAAAGCGGGGGAGAGGGAAAGAGCCAAGCGGTCAAGGCTTGCGCTCAGCCCGGGATCCCGCCATTGCCCTGGTTGTCCTGGGGCCGGGTGGTGGTGAGGATGTCCTGGGCGCGCAGCCAAGCCGGCGAGCCTTCGGGAAGCTGCTGAATGGCGCGGTCGGCCTCGAGCCGAGCGGCCTTGTCGTCGCCGTTGGCGGCGGCGGCTTCGGCGAGGGAGAGGGCGGCCATGCCTTCCTGCCCGCCCTTGCCATAGGCGATGGCGAGGGTGCGCCAGGCCGCGGGGTTGTCCGATTCGAAGAGCACGACCTGCTTCATCTCCTGGATCGCGGGCGGGATCAGCCGCGGATCGTTCTGCTCGAGCTGGCATTGCGCCAGCTCCATGCGGATCAGGGGCTGGTTCGGTGCCAGCTGCACCGCCTTGCCGTAGAAGGCGAGCGCCTCGCGCCCATGGCCGCTCTCATAGAGGATCTGTCCCTTCTGCTCCTGGAAATAGGGATCGTCGGGATGCTCCTTGATCAGGCTGTCGATCTCGGGCAGAGCGCGGGAGAGCTGGCCGATGCGGAAATAGGCGATGGAGCGCGCATAGCGGGCGTAGAGGCTCTTGTCGCTCAGCGGATAGCGCTGCAGCACCTGATCCAGCGGCCAGAGATATCCCACCAGCTTGGCGACCATACGCTTATGGGCGACGACCCAGGCCGGCGGATCCGGGACATTGCTGTAGGGGGAGCTGTCCACATGGGCCTGGACATTGGCGATGCGGTCCGAGGTGAGGGGGTGGTTGCGCAGATAGGGATTCTGCTGGCCATAGAGGGTGCGCTCGACCTGCTCCAATATGCCGAAGAACTCCAGCAGCCCGCGGGAGGATTGATGGGTGCGGTCGAGGAAGGTCATGGCCGCCGCATCGGCCGAGGCCTCCATGGTGCGGGTATATTGCAGCACCGACTGGGTCGCGACCCCCGGCCCGACCAGGATGCCGGCGCCGCCGCCGCGCGCCATGCCCGCGGCCACGCCGCCCAGCACCGCGCCGATGATCTCCTCGATGGTGGCGTTGCGCAGCGCCTCCTGGAAGCGCGCCAGATGGCCGCCGGCGATATGGCCGGTCTCGTGCGCCACCACGCCGACGAGCTGGTTCGGCCGCTGCGTGCGGATCAGAAGGCCCGTATAGATGAAGACGTTCATGCCGCCGGCGACGAAGGCGTTGATGTCGTCGACGTCCAGCAGATAGACATGCACCGCACGAGTATCGAGGCCCGCCGCGACGAAGACAGGGTCGGTGAACTCGCGGATGGTGGTCTCGATCTCCGCATCGCGGATGATGCTGGGCCCTCGGTCGCCCGCGGCCTCTGCCGGCGGACGCGCGGGCCATGCGACGAGCGCCGCGAGGATCAGGAGGATGACGGAGCGGCAGAGCCACCGCTTGCGGAGAATGCGTTGCATATCAGCTCTTTTAGTCCGGCCGGGACGGGCTGGACATATATTTTTGGTAATGAACCACGCCAGACCCTAGGGATGAATCGGGGCGGAATTGCGGCGCTTCCCCCGGACCTCTCACAGCGGCGTCATACCCTGCAGCAGGCTCGGAATCAGCTCCGAGACCGTCGGGTGGATATGCACTGCGCGGGCTGAAAGCGTCTCATAGGGGGCCCTGGCATACATGGTGTCGAGGATGCAGTGGACGACCTCGTCGCCATTGAGGCCCAGTATCGCAGCACCCAGGATCTGCCGGCTCTCGGCATCGACGGCGATCTTCATGAAGCCCTCGGTCTCGCTCTTCTCGAAGGCGCGGGAGACATCCTCCATGGCCATGCGGCCGGTCAGCGCCTTGCGGCCGCATTTGCGGATCTCGGCATCGGTCATGCCGCAGCGCCCGAGCGGCGGGTCGGTATAGAGGGCATAGGCGGTGATGCGGTCGCTGACCTTCCGCTTCGCGCCCTCCAGCAGGTTCGCCGCCACGATCTCGAAATCGTTGTAGGAGGTGTGGGTGAAGGCGCCCTTGCCGTTGCAGTCGCCGAGCGCCCAGATGCCCGGGACGTTGGTGGCCAGCGCGTCGTCCACCTGGATGAAGCCGCGCTCGTCGGTCGCAACCCCGGCATGGTCGAGGCCGAGATCATCGGTGTTGGGCCGCCGGCCCACCGCCATCAGCAGATGGGTCCCGATCACCTCCGGCGGCCCCTCGGTGCATTCGACCCCGACGGCAACGCCGTTCGCGTGGCGTGAGAGCTTGATGCAGGTCGCGTTGAGGCGGAGATCGATTCCCTCCTTTCCCAGGATCTCGGCGATCGCGGCGGAGACATCCTCGTCCTCCTTCGAGATCAGTCGCGGGGCCATCTCAACGATGGTGACCTTGGCGCCGAAGCGGCGATACATCTGGCCGAACTCGAGCCCGATATAGCTGCCGCCGACGATGACCAGATGCTCCGGCAGAAAATCGACATCCATCATCGTGCTGTTGGTGAGATAAGGCACCTCGCTCAGCCCCGCGATCGGCGGCGTTGAGGCACGGCCGCCGGTATTGATGAAGATCTTATCGGCGCGCAGCACTTCGCCCCCCACCTCGACCTCGCGCGGCGAGCGGAAGCGGGCGTGACCGGCATAGACCGTGCAGTTCTTCTGCTCCCGGAGGTGACGCTCGACGCCCGTGTTGGAGGGGCGGACGACACTGTCCTTGCGCGCCTTCACCCGCTTCATGTCGACGGAAACCGGACCCGCGATGGCGACGCCGAAATCGGCGGCGCGGCGCGCCATATGGGCCGCATAGGCGCTGGCCACCAGTGTCTTGGTGGGGGTGCAGCCGGTATTGACGCAGGTCCCGCCGAAGAGCTTGCGTTCGATGATGGCGGTCTTCATGCCGGCGCTCGCGAGGCGACGTGCCAGCGAAGGTCCGGCCTGGCCGGTGCCGATGATGATGGCGTCGAAGTCCGGCATGTTCGCCTCCCGGTATGCGAGCAGAGAAAGGATTTTACCACAGAGACAGGGAGGCACAGAGAATACACGATTATTCGTTCGCGTCCGCAGCACCAGCCTTGCGCAGCCCGTCGATTAGATGCTCTAGATCGGCGGGGTTTTCGTAGGGCTCGATCGCGGCATGCTGCAGCAGGGACCGTCCTGGGCATTCGGCGCGGAACCCGGCCATCAGCGCGCCGACTTCCTCGAGCGCACCCATCCACCCGAGGCTCGCTACCAGATACAAGAGCTCCCAGGCATCAGGGGTAACGGAGCGTTTCATGCTGGCGGCGGCCTGGGCATAGCGGCGCATGCCGTACAGCACCATTCCCTTCGAGCCCTCGAACCAGGGTGGCGAAAATGGATTGAGACGCGCGGCCTTTTCCAGCCAGCCAAGACCTTCGGTCGCCCGCCCGCGATAGGCGGCCAGCCATGCGCTGAAGACCATGACGTCGGTGTCACTGGGATTGAGCGCCAGCGCCCGCTCCAGCTGGAAGGCCGCCTCGTCGAACTCCTTCCGGTAGAGGCGGACCACGCCGAGGGCGCCGTGGAATTTACCGTTGTTGGGATCGAGGTGGGTGCAGCGCAGCTGATGCGCCAGGGCCTGCTCCAGCCCGTCAGGCGACAGATCTAGATTCCATCGGCGCAAGTGCAATCCCGCCATCCAGTAGTGGGCAACGGCAAGATCGGGATCGAGGGCGAGGGCCTTCTCGAACCATTGGCGGGCCAAGGGTTCGTCAGCCCTGTTCATAGTCAGGTAGTGCTCCAGGCCGCGCAGGAAATGATCATAGGCCGCCAGGCTTTCAGGATGCTTGCGCCGGGCTTGGCGCATGGCGGATTCCTCGATTCGGCCGGGCAGGGTAGCGGCGATCGCTTGGATGATCTCGTCCTGAATAGCAAAGACTTCCGCTGTCTCGCGATCATAGTGCTCCGACCATAGCTGGCTGCCCGTTTCGGCATCGACGAGGCGCGCGGTTATGCGCACGCGATCGAGCATGCGCCGCACGCTGCCCTCGACCACGTATTGCACGCCAAGCTTGCGGGCGACCTCCGTAATGTCGAGGTCAGCATCCCGGAAGGCAAAGGACGAATTGCGAGCCATTACCGTCAGAGACCGAAATCTCGACAGCTCGGTTGTGATGTCTTCCGTGATTCCATCGCTGAAGTACCGCTGGGCCACATCGTCGCTTAGGTTCCGGAAGGGCAGTACCGCGACGGAGAGTCTGGGAGCTGCGCTGGCGGCGGAAACGAGTTTCCCATTCTCATGGGGCGGCACCTCCAAAGCCTTCGGCCGCATAGCTTCATCTGCGTGCGACGACTCTCGAATCCGACGGTGCAGAGCCTCCGTCTCTGCCGATGGTCCGACTGCGAGTTCGCGCTTTAGCATATCGCAGCAGACCTCATACTGGCGCAGCGCTGCGCCGATGTTGCCGGCCTCGGCGTGGAGGCGCATCAGGATCCGATGACCGTCCTCCTGCAATGGCGCAAGAGTTGCCAGGCGCTGGACAACGGCCAAGGCATTGGCGGGAGATTCCAGAGGCACAAGCTTCTTCAGGGTCGCAATGGCGAGCCTTTCGTAGCGCTGCCGTTCTTGACGGAGCCACTCGTCAAAGGCCAGGTCGCGCACGGTGAACCCATCAAGCAGCTCCCCCGCATAGAGCCCCATAGCGTGCCTGAGGTCGTCGACGGCCGCGCTGGCGGCGAGCCGCTCGAAGGCGATCGCATCCACCTCGACCGCCTGTGGATCGAGGGCAAGTGTGTCTCGTCCCTTGACCAGTGGGGCGGGCTCCACACCAGCCAGCACCCGCACCAGCTCGGCGAGAGCTTGGCGGAGGCTGTTTCGCGCCTGCTCATCTCCGCGGTCGCTCCACAGCAGGCCCGTCAGTTTGTCGCGTGAATGCGCCCGTCCTGTCGGGAGGGCAAGGTAGGCCAGCAAGCCCCGTGTCTTGCGGTTAGCGATGTCGAGCGGTTCTCCCGGGATGATCCGGGCTTCAAACCCGCCAAGGAGCGTCAATTGGAGGCGAGCCATGGGCGCGCTCCCTACCGATTTTGTCCGAAACGCAGCCATCCGACGCCGGCGGACCCAATTTCGCGATTTCTTTACGTCCCCGGCAGATTAAACAAGAAGAATAATCGCAGAGTTTACGGGCTCCAAGCGCTCCCCTCACGCCTCCCGACGAAAATCGAGACTGATCAAACCACTGACAGGACTCGAGATACGGGAGACGCGCGATGATTGAGGCACCGGCTACGGGGGTCCAGACTTCCGCTTGGGCGCTTGCGACCAGGGCTCTGGCCCTGCGGATCTGCTCTGTGGTCGGCAGGGGCCTCAGGGCTCATGAGCGCAGAGCGCGTGCGCGCTATCCCAAGCAAATCGAGCATCTGCCACCTCCCGATAGTTTCTACAGCCGGCTCAACCCAGAGGTGATGCGGATTGATGCGCGACGGCTCGATAACGGCATCTTCCGCCGCCTCAGAAGCCCAGCGCCGGCCGGATGACGTTGTCGATGAGGTTCCAGCGCGGCGTCCAGCTGGCCCGCGGCTCGCCCTCGATCCAATAGGCGATCTGGGCATCGCGGAAGCCGTTGCGCGCCTGGAGCGAAAGCCACAGATCGACGAATCGCGTCAGGCCCTCGGCATCCGGCGGCAGGAGATAGGCGAAGATGAAGGGCGCCCCGATGCCCGCCGGGTGCACGGCGCTGTAGCCGGGATGGGCCGAGGCCCAGGCCCGCGCCTGGGCAAGCGACCAGAAGGCGGCGTCGATCTCCGGATGGCGCAGCAGATCGTCATAGCTGTCGAAGGTGACGATCCGCGCCTTGGGGAAGAGCTGGTGCGCCAGCGGCAGCAGCACCGCGGCGTTCAGCACGCCCAGGGTCAGCGCCGGGTCGTCGGCGATGGCCTCGTAGCTCAGATAGCGCTGCGCCTTCTCCGTGCGCGCGAGCAGCGCCATCGGGCTCTCGAAATAGGAATCCGTGACCTCGACATCCTGCAGCCGCGCGGAGGTGACATAGGCACCGGCCATGACGATGTCGAAGCGATGGGTGCCGAGCTCGGCCACGACGCTGTCCCAGTCGATGGGCACGAGCTCGAGGCGGACATGGAGATCCTGGGCGAGCTTGTAGGCATAGCTGACGTCGAAGCCGACGAGATCGCCCTTGGCGTTGGCATAGCTGAAGGGGACGATGTCGCGGCCATAGCCCACGCGGATCACGCCGCGGGCGCGGATGCCGTCCAGCGTCGCCGGCCCCGCGATCGGCGCCAGCGATTGCGGCGTGCGTTCGGTCGTTACCGCATCAACGGTGGCGGTCAGCGCGGGATCGAGGCGCTCGGCGAGCAGCGAGGCTTCGCTCGGCGGCGGGAACAGCCGGGCCGAGAGCAGGCGAAGCCCGAGCGACGCACCGGCGAAGAGCAGCAGGCCGATGACGAGTGCGGCGATCGCGCGGGCCGGCCGCCATGACGTGCGGCGGAAATAGACCAGCGGCACGGCAATCGCGGCGACCGCATAGGCGGCGACGGAGAGCGCGACCTGGCCGTAGCGGGTCACCGTCATCGCCTCGATATAGAGCGGCACCGTGCTGTCCGGCATGCCGAGCCATTGGCTCATGAATTTGACGGCCTCGATGGTCGTGCTGGGCGAGCCGCTGCAGGAGAGCAGGGTCATGACCGGCAGGAGCAGGGTCTGGAAGGCGTCCAGGGTGACCCGGTAGTGATGGGCGGCATAGAGGACGAAGAGCGCGGTGAAGTAGTTGCCCAGCGAAGCGAAGACATAGGCGAGCGAGATCGTCGCGCGGGTGATGTCCTTCGCCTCCTCGCTCGCTCCCGATCCGTCGTCCGATTTCTGCCCGACCTTGAGCATCATGCGCTCGGCCACGCCCTGGATCAGCGGCAATGCCGTGGTCGGCAGCGTCGTCACCAGCGCCAGCACGAAAGCGGGCTGCAGCTCGGCCAGCAGCTCCCGCGCGCTGGCCGGCGCGATCGCCGAGAGCGCGAGCGGCAGGAGGATGAAGGCGAGCGCGAAGCAGCCGATGAGATAGAGGCCGAGATAGACCGCGAGCGTGTCGGCCATGCGCGGCGCGATGGTGCCCGCCGTGCTGGCGAAGAGGGCGAAGACGCCCAGCGGTGCCAGATAGACGACCCAGGTCCAGATCAAAAGGCTCGCGTGCCGGATCGCCTCCATCGCCTCCAGCAGCGAGGCCTTGGCCGAGATCCGCTGCAGCGCCAGCCCGAAGGCAAGGGCGAAAACGACGATGGCCGGGACGAGGTTATGGCCCAGCGCGGCGGTGATGTTCTCCGGAATCAGCGCCCGCAGCAGCGCCAGCGTCGCGCCGCCGGCCGAGGCGGTGACCTCGATGGGCGGCGGGGTCGGCGGAATGGCCGCGGCGAGGAGGTAGATCGTGGCGAAGACCGCGATCCAAAGGCAGAGATAGACGACCCAGCTAGCCTGGAACAGGCGCCAGGCCCGGGCCGGGGCCAGCGCCCCCAGCCCGACGATGACGGAGCTCAGGATATAGGGATAGATGACGCTCTCCAGCATCATCGAATAGGCGATGCCGATGGGCTGGAAGAAAGCGGCCCGCCCGCCGAGGATGAGGCCGGTCAGGATGCCGAAGAAGGCGCCCGCCAGCACCCAGATCGGCATGTTCGCCGAAAGCGACCGCCCTGCGCTCGCGGATCGCCCCGCGGGCTGCGTGGCCGTATCCACCCCTTGCCCCATTGAGTGCCGGCCCCCCTGCTATCATCTATGCTGCTATTGAATCATGGAGGAGGCGCATGAAAGCAACCCTGAAAGGCTCCAAGGGCAAGATCGTCGTCGCCGAGAGCGACGACATCACCGAGGCCCATGGCTACAGCTATTTCCCCGCCGCCGCGGTGCGCCGGGAGTGGCTCGAGAAGGCGCCCAAGACCGACTCCGACCGCGCCTGTCCGCATGGCGTGCAGTTCTATGACCTGGTGGTGGAGAGCAAGCGCCATCCCCGCGCCGCCTGGTCCTACGAGGCCCCGCGCCCCGAGATGCACCACACCGCCAACCGCTTCGGCTTCTGGGAAGACGTCACCGTCGGCTGAGCGGACTGGCTCATTCTGCGCTTTGCCCCTAGCGTTCCCCCTCCCCCTGCGGGCCGTCAGGCCCACGCTTTGACGGGGGAGGGATGGGGAGGGGGTGGCCGTAGACTCCGAAGCGCACATCTCAGTCTGTTTGATCCGCATCCGCGGATCTGCCCCCACCCTGTCCCCGCCCCGGCAAGGGGGGCGGGGACGCTAGCGAGCGTTAGCTCGCCGTCGCGCTCTTCCTAATCTCTTCAGCCCGCGGTCGCGCTGCCGAGATGCGGGCTGCCGCTATTGGGAATATAGGGGTTGCTGGTGCCGAAGCCCTGGGGCTGACCGCCGCCCACGCTGTTGCTTGGCGTCGCAACGCCGGAATAGCTGCTGTTGCCGAAGCCGCAGGTGCTGCGGTTGAAGGTGTGGGGGTTGCTGGTTCCATAGCCCTGGGGCACGCCACAGTTGGTCGCGGGCTCCGCATTCGCCGCCAGCGGGGCGGCAAGCGCGAGCAGGAAAGATGTGGCGATGATGGTTGTCCTCATGACGAAATCTCCAATTGCAATCGGGCCCGGATCTGCGCCCGGCTTGAAGCTGGGATCTCGGATCTTCCAGGCAAGCCGGCGGGCGGCCGCCGCTTGCGGTGAATTTGCACCGATTGCCGCAAACGCGATCTTGGCCCGCAACCGATGCTGGCCCGTTACCGAGAAGAAACCGCAGCAGGGCTATCGCGGCCCTAAAGAGATGCTTCGTTGACGGCGCGGCGCCGCGGCCTACATCGATTGGAATACCGACGCGCAGACCGGGGAGAAGGACGACCATGACAAAGCCGCGACAGCTGCATCTGGGTGCCTTCATGCGTCCCGTCAGCCTCCATACCGGCGCCTGGCGCTATCCTGGTGCCTTCCCCGACGCCAATTTCAACTTCGCCCATCTGAAGCGCTTCGCCCAGACGCTGGAGCGCGGCAAGTTCGACGCCTTCTTCATGGCCGATCACCTGGCGGTGCTGAACATGCCGATGGAGGCACTGAAGCGCAGCGCCACCGTGACCTCCTTCGATCCCTTGACGCTGCTGCCGGCCCTCGCCGTAGTGACGGAGCGCATCGGCCTCATCGCGACTTCTTCCACCACCTTCGACCAGCCCTATCACCTCGCCCGCAAATTCGCCTCCCTCGATCACATCAGCGGCGGGCGGGCCGGCTGGAATCTCGTCACCACCGCCAATCCCGATGCGGCGCCCAACTTCGGCATGGACGACCATATGGAGCATGCCGAGCGTTATCGCCGGGCCCGGGAGTTCTTCGACGTGGTCACCGGCCTCTGGGACAGCTGGGCGGATGACGCCTTCATCCGCGATGTCGAGAGCGGGGTCTATTTCGACCCGGCGAAGCTCCATGTGCTGAACCACAAGGGCAGGCATCTCTCGGTGCGCGGGCCGCTCAACATCGCGCGCCCCATCCAGGGCTGGCCGGTGATCGTCCAGGCCGGATCCTCGGAGGATGGGCGCCAGATCGCCGCCGAGACCGCGGAAGCGGTCTTCTGCGCGCCCTCGAGCCTCGCCGACGGAAAGCGCCTCTACGCCGACATCAAGGGCCGCATGGAGAAGCTGGGCCGCGATCCCGATCATCTGAAGATCCTTCCCGGCGCCTTCATCGTGGTCGGCGATAGCGAGGCCGAGGCGAAGGAGAAGCGCCTGCTGCTGGACAGCTACGTCCATTACGACAGCGCCGTCGCCTCGCTCTCCATCGCGCTTGGCCATGACGCCTCGGGCTTCGATCCCGACGGCCATCTGCCGGAGATCCCGGAGACCAATGCCAGCAAGAGCGCGCGCCAGCGGGTGATCGACCTCGCGCGGCAGGAGAATCTCACCGTACGCCAGCTCGCCCAGCGCCTCGGCGGCTATTCCGGTCTCGCCATGGTGGGCACACCTTCCATGATCGCCGACCAGATGGAGGAATGGCTCGCGAGCCGCGGCTGCGACGGCTTCAACGTCATGTTCCCCTATCTGCCTGAGGGGCTGGACGATGTGGTGAACCGCGTCGTGCCCGAGCTCCAGCGCCGCGGCCTCTTCCGCAAGGAATATGAGGGTTGCACGCTGCGCGAGCATCTCGGCCTTCCGCGGCCCGAGAACCGCTTCTTCGCGGCGAAGTCCCGCGCGGCGGAGTAGGGATAGGATTCACCACAAAGACACAAGCCCCCTCACCCCGGCCCTCTCCCCCTTGCAGGGGGCGAGGGGGCAGTTACTCTCCCTCGACAGGTTATAGAGGGGAGCGGGCATGGCCGACATCCGCGTGATCTGCGCCATCGGGCAGCGGGGGCAGCTGGGCTTGAAGGGCCATATGCCCTGGGAGGGCAATCCCGGCCGGGAATATCGCGAGGATGTCGAGCGCTTCTTCGAGATCACCCGCGGCCATGTGATCTTCTGCGGCCCCCGCACCGCGGCCTCCTTCCCGCGCTGGGCGCTTGACGAACGCACCGTGGTGACGGTCCGCTCGCGCGACGACCCGGAGGCGATGGTCGCGCGATATTCCGGCCGCGTCGTCTTCATCGGCGGCGGTCCGCCCGTCTGGGCCGCCTACGCCCATCTCGTGCGCCATTGGGACATCACGCGCCTGCCCTATGACGGCGAGGCCGACCGCTATCTCGACCCCGCTTGGCTGACGACCCCTTCGCCCCCGGGCTGAGGGGACAACTCCACAAAAAAAGAATCTGCCACGGAGGGCACGGAGTCCACGGAGGTGGTAGATGAACTCGTGGATGGTCGGCCCTTCGCCGACCATGACGAAGCAGAGAGCGAGGCTCGTTCGGCTCGCTTCTCCGTGGGGTCTCCGTGGTCCTCCGTGCTCTCCGTGGTGAAAACCTGGCTTCCTCTGCTAGGCCTCTTCGAAATTCACCACGAAGTCCTCGGGCGGAGGGCCGCCGGTGGACCAGAGGAAGAAGCCGTCGGCCGGCGCCCAGTCCCGCACCTCCCAGGCGAGCGCATCGGGCACGAAGTCGATGTCCCAGAAATATTCCGCCATCCCGTTCCAGGGATCGCGCAGATAGTGGAAGAAGTTCGAGCCGATGACATGGCGCCCCAGACCCCAGGCGCTGCGATAGCCGGCCTCGACCACGCGCTCGGCGCCCAGCACGATCTCGTCCAGGCTGCCGACCTCGAAACTCGCATGGTGGAATCCGCTGCGCTCGGATTGGGCGAGGGCCAGCACGTGATGGTCGCTGTCGCCGGCGGTGCGCAGGAAGGCAAGGAGGCCGCCCTGGACCGTATCGGAGACCCGCATGCCCAGCATGCCGGTATAGAAGGCGACGGCCCGCGCGACGTTCGGCGTGAAGAGCAGCACATGGCCGAGCCGGCGCGGCCGCACGGCCTGTCCCCGCGGCGGCGCGCCGCGGGCGCCGAGCCGGCGGAAATCGCCGGGGCTGTTCATGCGCTCGCCCCGCCCGCCCTCGGCCGGCGCCGCCTCGGCGAGCTGGAGATTGATCAGCACGCCGTCGGGGTCACGGATCCAGAGTCCCGCCGGCGCCTCGGCATCCGGGGGATCCAGAAGCGCCACGCCGGCGGCTTCGAGCTTCGCCTTGAGCGCGGCCAGCCCCGCGGCGGTGGTACCGAAGCTGAGGTAATGCAGCTTCCGCCGCGGTCCCTCGCATAGCCAGATCTGATCCTGGTCACGGCCCGCGCAGCGCAGCCTCAGCTGCCGGCCGCGCTCTGCCGCCTCCAGCCCGAAGGTCTCATAGAACCGCCGGCCCGCCTCGAGATCGGGAACCGACAAGGCGAAATGCTGCAGGTTGCGGATCATGCTGTTTCCATTTCCTTCCGGCTCGGTTCGCGGCGCCATCATAGCGCGCGGGCCCTGCGTCCTGTCCATCGGCTGGTCATCGCGCTCGCGCGACGGCTCTGATCCGTGCAGGATGGGCAGATGAGAGCATCGCCGCGCCGAATTGTCCTTCCCCTCCTTCTGCTGCTGGCAGCCCTGCTTCCGGCCGGCGCCGCCACGGCCGCGGCAGAGCGGCCGCTCGCGGTCGTCGGCTTCAATTTCGTCGATACCTCGGGCGAGGCGAAGGATCAGACTGCGGCCCATGCGGCGCGCCTGTCCGCCATGATGGAGACGCTTCAGGGCAAGCTCGCGGCGAGCGGCCGGTTCCGGATCATCGCCTTGGCCTGCGTGCCCCAGCCCTGCACGGCGGAACCGGATGTCGATGGCGCGCTGGCCGAGGCCCGCAAGGCCGGCGCCGACTGGACCCTGGTGGGCACGGTGCGCAAGACCAGCACCCTCATCCTCGACATGCCGGTCCAGGTCATCGATTTGGCAAGCGGCAAGGCGGTCTATGGCCGCCTGCTCAGCTTCCGCGGCGATACCGACGATGCCTGGCAGCATGCCGCCCGCTTCCTCGCCCGCGAGCTCATCGCCCAGCTCCCACCCTAGGCGCTGGCTGTTAATACAGCGGATTTACAGCCGTGCCTGCCCCTCGGCAGGGCCGGGTGAGAGGGTGCGGTTATCTGCTTCTGCAGGGAATCTGCAGGCGATTTGACCTCCTGGCTGATTCAACATGCCGTCTTGCCCCTCTCCCGCGCTTTGAAGCGGGAGAGGGAGGGGACCCGCGGCGAAGCCGTGGGGAGGGTGAGGGTCTGGCAAGTGAGGACCGTGGGGGGAACCGCATCCAATCTAGACCTTTCAGCATATACGCAATGCGCGTTGATGCCGATCGATACCGTATTCGCTGCAGATAAACTCGTGGATGGTCGGCCTTCGCCGACCATGACGGTGGAGGGAGCGAGGCTCGCTGGCTGCGGTGGTTCTTGCCGATCAACCTGGATGACCGAGACTTCGCCTAGCCATGACGGGGCCGCGTGGGACGGAATTCACCGAGCCTATATTTACCAGTGTATACGCAAAGGACGTTGTCGTCAAACATTTAAAGCGTAAACTGCGCCTTGATCCGCTCCGCATTCCAGCGGCGTGGCCAGGCTCGTATCGACCTCGAAGTCGTAGCGCATGCTCTTGTGGATGCGGGCGAACTGACGGCGGGCGAGGCCGATCATGCGATCGTCCCGGGCGCGCTCGCGCGCCTCGAGCACGTCCAGCGGGGCGAGGACGCCGACGAAGGCGGCATCGAAGCCGGCGAGCAGCGTCTCGTAGTCGCGCTTCACGGGCTCCTCCATCACCTCGTCGACGATCATGTCGTTGCCCTCGCCGGCGAGTGCGGCGATGGCGCGGCGCATGCCGCGCATGAGGCGCTGGCCAAGCGGGCCGGTGCGGATCTCGATCGAAGGCCGTCCCTCCTCCTGGAGGGTTTCGAGGGAGAACCAGTCGGGATGCCCCCAGCGCGCCTCGGGCATCATTTCGAGGAAGCCGTCCATCTGGACATGGAGGAAGCGGTTGCCGGTCAGCCCCTGCAGCGCCTTGGCGATGGCGCTTTTGCCGGCGCTGCCGACGCCGTTCAGGATGATGATGCGGGCTTTCTCCACCACTTGTCCGCTCCCCCTTGCGTGAAGGAGCTTAGCATTCGGCGATGTGAGGTGTGCCCGGCTTGCGAGGGGCGGGGCTCCTGTGAGACCTTCGCTTCCCCGCTTGCGGCAGAGGAGGCCGGGCATGTCTCTCAACCTCTATCTCGCTTTTCTTCTTGCCGTCGTCGTGGTGGTCATCATTCCGGGGCCCTCGGTCACCCTCGTCATCGCCAACAGCCTGCGGCATGGCATGCGCGCCGGGCTCCTGAACGTCGCGGGGACCCAGATCGGGCTCGCGGTCATCATCGGGGTGGTCGGGCTCGGGCTTGCCTCGGTCGCCAGGACCATGGGCTGGTGGTTCGACTGGCTGCGGCTCGCGGGGGCGGTCTATCTGATCTGGCTCGGCTGGAAGATGCTGCGCGCGCCCGCGCCCACCGCGGATCAGCCGCGCCCGCCGCGCCCCGCCGGCGGTTTTTTGCTGCAGGGCCTGCTGGTCGCCCTCAGCAATCCCAAGACCCTGTTCTTCTTCGGCGCCTTCTTTCCCCAGTTCATGGACCCGCATGGCAACACGGTGCTGCAGGTCCTTTTGCTGGGGGCCACGGCGATGGTGGTGGCCGCGATCTCCGACAGCGCCTATGCGATCCTCGCCGGCCGGGCCGGCACGCTCGTGGCGCGCCGGCGCATCCATCACTTCGCCAAGGCGAGCGGGCTTTGCCTGATCGGCGGCGGGGCGTGGCTGGCCTTCTCGCGGAGCCGGTGAGGCGGCCCCAGGCCCGTTCCTCGTGGCAGGCAAACTCGTGGATGGTCGGCCGTCTCCCCAGGTCAAGCCCGGGGAGACCATGACGGCGGGGAGAGCGAGGCTTGCCAGCCGCAGCGGTTCTTGCAGATCGACGTGGATGGCCGGGACTTCGCCCGGCCATGACGCAAGAGGGTGACGAGCTACGCTAGCGGGGCGCAGCTCCTACGTTCCCGCCGCGAGCTTGCGGAACTGCTTCAGCATCTCGTCGACCTTGGCGACGTAGAGGGCGGCATCGTGATCGCCGCAGAGGGCACCGGGGGCCATCCGGAAGCCGCGCCGCGCATAGGCATTGGCGAGGCCGGCGCCGCAGAGATTGAGGATCGCCGCCAGCTCCTGCTTCTGCAGCGCGGTCGCCTTCACCTTGGGCAGCCCCACCAGGATCGCCGTGACATAGCGGTCGAGATTGATGGCGGTCAGCTCGATGGCATGGCTCGGCAGGATGCGGGTGTAGAACTTCGCATGCCAGCAATTGGCGGCGGGCACGACCTTGTGGTCCCGGATGCAATAGATCTTCGCATCGCTGAAGGCGGCATTGGTCATCTGGTAGAGGCCGACGGCGCTCGAAGCCGGGGCGAAGATCGAGAAGGGCCGCCAGGTGAGCCGCCAGCGCCAATAGGTATGGGCGACGGGATTGCCCGCGCTCTCCGCCTGGGCGAGCGCCGCCAGCAGCTCGGGCGCGATCGCCGCGGTGGAATATTCCTGGAAGTAATCGCCATAGGCGCGCCAGGTCTGCGCCGGGACCTTGTCGAGGGCGCTGGCGAAGGGAAAGAGCAGCTCCGTCGGCTTCTGCGCCACTTGATAGACCAGGTTGACCGCGGCGAAGAGCGGCACGGCGAGGACGCCGAGCATGGCGATCCTTATCGCGGGCGGGACGGTCCGGAGGCGCCCGAAGCTCCAGGTGACCGGGAGATAGAGCGGGCGCAGGGCGAGCTGCCAGGGGCGGAGGCTCCGGCGCAGGGGAGTGAGGCGCTTGCCCCAGGCCTTGAGATGCGGCCTCAGGCCCTTGGCGATCGCCTGGAGGCGGCCGCGCAGGGCCTTGCCCAGGGGACGCGGGGGCGTCCTGGGACTTGGCGGCCTGGGAGTGGGCGGCCTGGCGCGCGCGATTCGCCCCATGATTGGACGGCGATAACCCCGTAGCACCGGGGCGTCAAGCCGCGAGCGCTCCGTTGACGAGGGAACAACCAGTCCGACGGTAAAATCGGGAAATGAATGGGCGTCCGGGAGGAGGGGAAAAGCGATGTCGCGGCGCGTCAGGATGCTCAGCATTTCCATCGGGGGTATCGCCATCGGGCTCATGGCCCTCGGGCCCATGGCGGTCCTGGCCCGGGCCGCGGATCAGAAGCTCGCATGGTCCGCGCCGGGCACGAGCACCGGCGCGGTCCCGCCGGAATATGCCCTGGCCCAGTTCGCGGCCCCGCATGAGGTCGTCGTCTGCGCGACCAACGCTGTCCAGGTCATCGTCGATCAGGGGCTCTCCCCGACGTCGCAGCGGGTGACGCTGCCCCTCGGCAGCGGCGGCTGCATGATCCTCGATGCCGTCTTCATATGGGTCAAGAACCCCACGGCCTTGCCCGCTACCGGCAGCTTCCAGGATCTGGGGCTGGTTCCGTCCGGAGGCCCTGGCGAGGCGAACAAGGCTTCGCCCTGACCCGCCGCCTCCGGCCGGATTAGAGACGAGGCGAAAAAGGAAAGGGCCGCTTCGCGGCCCCTTATCTTTTCTCCGTGGTCCTCTCTGCCTTTGTTCCTCTGTGGTGAATTCTTCCGTCTTTGCAGAGGCAGGCCCTAAGGCGATTCGGGCTCCTGCTTTACCCAGCCGGGGCCGGGGTCGTAGAGCTTCATCTTCTGGGCGATGGCTTCGGTGTCGGGGCCGAGATCCTTCTGGTAGACGTCGCCATCGTGATTGACGATGAAGGTCATGATGCCGGTGATGCCGTATTCCGCCGGGTAGGCCACCATGGCGAAGCCGCCCATCATGTGGTCGTTGACGACATAGTCATAGGCGCCGCCCCGGGCATGCGGGCCCTGGCCCTTCAGGATCCGGTAGAAATAGCCGTAATAGGGCGTCGGCCCTTCATGCTGCTGGTCGACGCTGTAGCCGGCGGCCTGGGCCTCGACGACCGCGGGCCCCAGCGGGCTCTCCTCCTCCCCCTCCTTGGTCGGCCAGTAGAGCCCGTCATGGGTGCCGGGATCGCTCAGGAATTTCTGGGCATATTCGATATAGCCGTCATTGTTGCGGTCCTTGGAGGCATATTCGCGCTGGGCGTCGACATAGGCGCGGCAGACCGCCATGGCGCTGAGCTCGTTGCGGCCGATGCGCCGGTCGATGATCTCCTCCTTGCCCTCGGCCGAATCCAGGAACCAGGTCTTGCCTTTCTTGACCGCGGGAATGGGGAGAGGCCATTCCTCCTTGCCGACGGTGAGGACCGCCGTGTTCTTGTCCCTCATGTCGATGTGGTTGGACTCGTCATAGGCCGTGACGAAGCGCTGCAGGGCCGCCTTGTCGGCCACGGGGTCGTCGGTCACGATGAAGGATTCGCCCTCGTGCCCCAGCACGGCGATGAGCTTCTTGATATCGTCGGCGCGGGCCGCGGCGACCAGCGCGGTGAAGGCCTCCTCCGGCGTCTTGAAGGTGAGCTGGGTCGCTATG
The DNA here is from genome assembly GCA_035263545.1 of Dongiaceae bacterium. Lineage (GTDB taxonomy): Bacteria > Pseudomonadota > Alphaproteobacteria > Dongiales > Dongiaceae > DASXQK01. Next base: position 2,687 of record DATFRE010000261.1, on the reverse strand, counting down.
GCCCCGGGGCTCGACGTCATCAGGCTGAGGGTCAGGACAACGAGCGCGGCGAGCGCGCCCAGGCTGCGCCGCCCGTATGACGCGATGCTCACCGCCGCCCTCCACCGCCTCTGCTGAAGTTCCTGCTGCCGCCGCCGCCGCGGCTGCCGGACCGGCTCTGGAAGCCCCGGTTGGCCTGCCGGTTGACGGAGGATCCCCGGCTGCCGAAATCGCCGAAGGCGTTGTTGCCCCTGTTCCCGGAATAGCCGCCGCGATTGCCCGCCCCGCCGCGATTTTGCGAGGGCAGCTGGCCCGCGCGGTTTCCGCCGCCGAGGTTCGAGCCACCGCGATTGTTTCCGAGATTGGACCCGCCGCGGTTGTTTCCGAGATTGGAGCCGCCCCGGTTGTTTCCGAGATTGGAGCCGCCCGCGCCGCCCCGGTTGTTTCCAAGCCCTTGATTGCCCCGGTTATTTCCGAGCCCTTGATTGCCGCGGTTATTCCCGAGCCCCTGGTTGCCCTGGCCACGGCCGCGGAAGTCCTGCGAGTTGACCGAGGGATTGGCCCGGTTGCCCAGATATTGCTGGCGCGTGCCGGCATCGCGATAGGCGACCCCGCCGCGATGGCTGGGATTGTGGCTCCAGTTCGACCGGTTGGCCGGCAGCGTCGTCGCCCGGCCGTTGCGGATGTTGTTGCGGTTGATGTTGTTCCAGTTGTTGACGTTCACATTGACGTTGCCGCCGCCCCAGTTGGTGTTGCAGCAGCCCCAGAGCCCGCCGACCACGGCGGCCCCGGCGGCAAAGGCCATGCCGGAGAAGAAGGCCTGGCCCGGGTAATAGAGCGGGTTGGGCGGGTAGTAATAGGGCGGGTAGGAGGGATATGGCCAGCTGCCATAGACCACGGTTGGGTTATATGTGGGCACATAGACGACCTGGGGATTGGTCGGCTGGATGATGATCGTCTGGCTGCCGCCCGATTCGGCCGGGGGCTGGGTCGTGACCGTCTGCTGCTCGGTGGTCTTCAGCTGGTCGGCGGCCTGGGCCTTCTGGCGCAGCCGCTGGACCGAGGCCATCACATCCTTCTGCTGGGCGAGCATGGCATCGCCCAGCTTCTGCGTCCAATCGAGCTGCTGGCTCATCATGTCCAGCACCGAGGGGAAGGGGACCAGGGTTTTGACGCTCGGATCCCAGGTCTGGTTCTGGAGGGCGTTGGCGAGCGCATCGCCCTTGAGGTCCTTGTTCTTCGGATCCTTGACCCAGCGATCCGCCTGGACGATCTCGAGCGGGTATGTGGAGGCCATCAGCACCTGGGCCAGGAGATCGTCGGGGTAGAGCGCGATGGGCGCCAGGAGCTGGTCGAGCTCCTCCGGCTTGAAGACCGGTGCCGCGGGGGCGGCCGCCGGCGCGGTTGCGGCGGGCGGGTTTGCGGCGGGTGCCGTCGCCGGCGCGGTCGCGGCCCCCTGGGGCCAGCCCTGCGCGGGCGCCAGCAGCAGTGCGGCGGCGGTCCAGAAGATGAACCCGAGCTTATTTGTCCTCATGTCCCTACAAGTCGATGTAATCGGCCCCCAAATCGGCCTTTAGACATCCTAGCCTCTCTTGCTCCCGGGTTCCACGCGCAGAAGAGGCCTCTTTAGCTTCACACCCTACCGATACCGTAGCGGTTGTGCCAGCGCTTGATTTTTTCTGACAGATGGTTGCTGGCGAGCGGCGGGCGCAAGTATTCTTGACCGCATTCTGGGCCCGCATTCTGGCGATGAGCGGGCTCCACCCGGCGCCCGGCGATCGGAGGGGACCCATGGCCTCCACCTCGGAATTCGATGCACTCGTGGCCCTCGGCCGAAGGCTGGAGTTCGAGCGGACCCGGATCGTCGATCAGCTCCTGGCAGCACCTGCCGACGCTCCGCTCGACGAGGCGCTGCTGCGCCGGCTCGCCGTGATCCAGGGCGCGGCCCATGCCGTGGGGGCCGAGATCGAGGCCCATACCCCGGCGGTGGGGCGCGGCGGGGAGAGCTGAGACCCGCGCGAGACCCGCGCGGGATACTGCGGGACATTTGGGGGCGGATCATGCCGATGTCGAAGCGCCTGGCGGCGGAGTTCCTGGGGACCTTCTGGCTCGTGCTCGGCGGCTGCGGCAGCGCCGTCCTCGCCGCGGCTTTCCCGACGCTGGGCATCGGCTTCACCGGCGTGGCGCTGGCCTTCGGGCTCACGCTGCTGACCATGGCCTTTGCCATCGGCCATATCTCCGGCTGCCACATCAATCCGGCGGTGACCGTGGGGCTGTGGGCGGGCGGGCGCTTCCCGGCGAACCATATCGTGCCCTATGTCCTGGCCCAGGTGCTGGGCGCCATCCTCGCCGCCGCGGTGCTCTACGTGATCGCGAGCGGCCATCAGGGCTTCGAGCTCTCGGCCGGCTTCGCCTCGAACGGCTATGGCGAGCATTCGCCCGGCGGCTACTCGCTGCTCGCCTGCCTGGTCTCAGAGGTGGTGATGACCTTCATGTTCCTGATCGTCATCCTGGGCGCCACCGACGAGCGCGCGCCCAGGGGCTTCGCCCCCATCCCCATCGGCCTGGCGCTGACGCTCATCCATCTGATCAGCATCCCCGTCACCAACACCTCGGTGAACCCCGCCCGCTCGACCGGCCCCGCGCTCTTCGTCGGCGGCTGGGCGCTCGGTCAGCTCTGGCTCTTCTGGGTCGCGCCGATCGTCGGC
>DATFRE010000260.1:0-15912 GCA_035263545.1 Dongiaceae bacterium | reverse complement strand
GCCCCGATGTCGATGAGCGAGGAAGACGCGAAGAAGGGCATGGGCGAGATGCGCCTCAAGCTCGCGGGGGATGCCACGCCGGGCAAACCCGCGGACGCGATGCTCATGGTGCGCCATCCGAACTTCAACGGCATGCAGATGTACCAGGTGAGCCGGCTCTACACGCCGGCGCGCTACATCCAGACCGTCACCGTGACCGATGGCGAGGCGAAGGTCTTCGAACTCGAGGCCGACATCTCGCTCGCCGCCAACCCCGTCATCGGCTTCCGCTTCATTCCCCAGCCCGGGGGCACGCTGAAGGTCGCCGTGACCGATAGCGAGAAGGCGCATTGGGAGAAGAGCTTCCCCCTCCCCGTCCCCAGCAATTGAGCGCCACGATGCGCCCTCTCCTGACGGCCTTGGCCGCGTTGCTGCTGATGGCCTCGAGCCTCCATGCCGAGACCCCGGTGGCGGAGCCGGACGGGCTCTGGCAGGGCGCGATGCACGGGACGACGCCTGGGACCCTCAAGGGAGCGACCGTGGTCGACGATGCCGGCCTCGTCCAGCTTCTGGACAGCCATCCCTTGCTGATCGATGTCGGCCCGGCGGACCGCAAGCCCCCTTCGCTGAGCGCGAGCGCGATCTGGCTGCCGGTGCACCGCTCGATTCCCGGCGCCGTCTGGCTGCCGGGCGCCGGCAGCGGAACCGGCGATGCGCGATTCGCCGAAGCCTTCCGCTCGCGCATCGCTGCTCTCTCCGATGGCAGCGCCGATCGGCCGATTGTCGTGTTCTGCCATCCGGATTGCTGGGGCAGCTGGAACGCGGGAAAACGCCTCGTCGGCCTGGGCTATGCCCATGTCTACTGGTATCCCGGCGGCATCGAGGGCTGGCAGACCGCCCATGAGACACAGGTCGTGAAGCCCGACCCGGCCTGGGACCCGCCCGCGGAGAAGAAGACCTCGCCCTAGCTAGCCGGCGCCATCGCCATAGACGGCGCGGGCCGCGGCGATGAAAGCGGCCGTGGTGCCAAGGCTTCCGACTTCCGGCAGGGCCACGACATATTCCGCCGCCGCCATTGCGGCGCCGGCGATGGGAACGCCCCGGATGCGCTGGTCATGCCCGATCTCCTTGTCGAGCACGATCCCGAGGCCGAGCCCGCTGTTCACCGCCTCTTTCACCGCCTCGCGGCTGCCGAGCGCAAGCCGGATGCCCACATTGACCCCGGCCTTGGCGAGCCCGTTCTCGAACAATTGGCGGGTCATCGAGCCCGGCTCGCGGAGCACGAACTCGACGCCCTCCAGCTCCGTCACATCGATCATCTCCCTTTCCCACCAGCGATGCCCGCCGGGCACCAGCACCAGCACGCGCTGGTCCACCAGCTTCTCGCAGAGGAAGCCCGGATCGGGCTGCAGCAAAGTGGCGACGGCGAGGTTGACGCGATGGGTCGTGACCAGATCGAGGAGCCGGCTCGAATTGTCGAGGCGGACATCGAGGCGCACGCCGGGATGGTGCTCGGAGAAAAGCCTGAGAATCGGCATGACCACATAGGGGGCGCAGATGCCGATGCCGAGATGGCCGACCCGAAGCGCGCGGCCTTCATCGAGGCGCGTGCCGAGATCGTCCAGCATCATCACCGCCCGATGCACATGGGGGAGAAGATCGCGCCCCTCGATGGTGAGCTCGACACCCCCGCCGCCGCGGCTGAAGAGCCGCATGCCGAGCGATTCCTCCAGCGCCTTGATGTGCTGGGTCACCGCGGGCTGGCTCACGCCCAGCGCCTGCGCCGCCGCGGAGAATCCGTTGTGCATGGCAACGGCATGGAAGGCGCGGATCTGGGCGATATTCATGCCTGACCACTCTGCCGCAATGAATATGAATTATCCGTACTTAATGATTCTGCCATCGAAATAAGACAAACTTATTTGCAAGAGAATGGACGAGCTCGCCACCAGCCGCAGGATGTGGGACGCCGGGATCGAGGAGACCGCCGCGCGGGATCTGCTCGCGCGCGATTCCGCCGTCTTCCTGCACCAGCGGGGATCGACCCCCTGTCTCAACGCGATCCGCAAGGCCGAGGGAATCTGGATCGAGGATCTCGCGGGCCGCCGCTACATGGATTTCCACGGCAACAACGTCCATCACATCGGCTATGGCCATCCGCGCCTCAAGGCGGCGCTCAAGGCGCAGATGGACGATCTCCCCTTCACGCCCCGGCGCTATACCAGCGAGCCGGCGGTCGCGCTTGCCGAGCGCCTCCTCGCTTCCTCTCCCCATCGGGCGGCAAAGGTCCTGTTCGCGCCCAGCGGCTCCGATGCGGTGGAGATCGCCCTCAAGCTCGCGCGGCTGAAGACCGGCCGCTACAAGACGCTGGGTTTCTGGGACAGCTATCACGGCCATGGCTATGGCGCCGTCAGCGCCGCCGGCACCGGCACGGACCGGACCCATCGCATCGGCCCGCTGCTGCCCGGCGGGCTTTTGGTGCCGCCCTTTGACAGCGATGTGACGAGTGAAGCCCCGACGCCGGAGGCCCGCGCCACGCTCTGCGCGCGCATGCTGCGCTATACACTGGCGCGCGAGGGCGATGTGGCGGCGGTGATCGCCGAGCCGGTGCTCTCGAGCCCCGCCCTCCCGCCGCCGGGCTTCTGGCCCGAGGTCCGAAGCGCCTGCGCGGCGCATGGCGCCCAGCTGATCTTCGACGAGATTCCGACGGGGCTCGGCAAGACCGGCCGGCTCTTCGCCGCCGAGCATGCCGGCGTCAGCTCCGACATCACCGTGCTGGGCAAGGCGCTGGGCGGCGGCATGCTGCCGCTGGCCGCCGTCATCGCCGATCGCAGCTTCGATCTCGCCCCGGAGCTGGCGCTGGGCCACTACACCCATGAGAAGAATCCCCTGACCACCCGCGCCGGCCTCACCACCCTCGAGATCATCGAAGAGGAGGGGCTCGTGGAGCATGCGCGCGATCTCGGTGCCTGGAGCCTCGCGCGCCTGCACGACATGAGGTCGCGGCTGCCGCTGCTGGGTGGCGTCTCCGGGGCGGGGCTCCTGATCGGCGTCGATCTCGTGGACGGGGACGGCCGGCCCGCGGTCCAACTGGCGGAGCGGGCGATGTGGTGCGCCCTCAGCCTCGGGCTCAGCCTGAAGGCCACCGAGGGTCGGCTGATCCTCTCCCCGCCTCTGGTCATCTCCGAGGCTGAGATGAGCTCGGCCCTCGAGATCCTCGAGCGCGCGATCCGCGCCGTGGCACCATGACCGGTGGGCCCGAGCTCGAGCCCGGCGGCTGGGCGAGCGCCCTTCCCGCCCTCAGGGGAACGCGGGTAATCCTGCTGGTCCTCGATGGCTGCGGTCCCGAATTCGCCCTGACCGAGGAGATGCCGGCGGTCGCCGAGCTCGCCGCCACCGGCGGCATGGCGCCCGGCGGCGGGCTCGCCGATCTGATCGCCTCGACCGGGCCGGGCCATGCCACGCTCCTGACCGGCGAGCGCCCCGCCGTCCATGGCGTCCTCGCCAACCGGCTCTATGACGAGGAGGGCGGCGTCTGCTTCGATGTCCGGGCCCGCGTATCCTCGCTCCTCGATCTCGCGCATTCGGCGGGACGCATCGTCCGCGCCGCGACCAGCGATCCCGACATCCTGCTCACCATCAATGCCGAGACGGCTCCCTGGGCCTGGCCCGACCCCGCCGCCATCACGGCGCTGGCCGATGCCAATTCGGGCTATCTGCCGGACGAGGCGACGGCCGAGAAGGTGGTGACGGCCTTCGCGGCCGGCAGCGATTTCGTCTTCGCCCAGCTCCAGGACATCGACACCGCCGGCCATGCGACGGGGCTGGACAGCGAGCGCTCCCTCACCGCCCGGCGCCGGGTGAGCCGGGCGGTGGCGCGGATCGTCGAGACGGCGCGCCGCGACTGGCAGCGGACAGTGATCATCCTTCTCTCCGACCACCGCATGGAGAACGTGGTGTCCGAGCAGCCGGTGGAGCTGGCGCCGGCGCTGGAGGGAATGGCCCGGGTGATGGAGGACGGCTCCGGCGCCCTGATCGAGCCGCTGGACCAGGAAGCCGTCGGCGCCATCTGCAGCCGCGCCCTCGATATCGAGGGCGTCGCCGGAATCGCGCGGCTGACCAATCAGCATCTCGCCGCCTGGACCGCGCCGGGTCTCGTCTTCGGCCGCAATGCCCCCATCCGGACCCGCGCGAGCCATGGCAATGCGAGCACCCGGCCCTGCCTGGCGGTGGTGGGCGGCGGACATCCCGCCGTCCCCCATCTCGCCACGCGCTTGCGCCGGGCGCCGCCGCCCTTGCATATCTGGGGCGGCGTGCTGCGGCGCTTGCTCTCCATCTGATGGCGGCTCAATCGGCGGCATAGAAGCGGATCATCTCGGCCTGGACGCGCAAGCCGACGGCTTCGTCGCGCTGCAGCGCCGGCGCTGCGGTCGAGAGCAGATCGGCATCGATCTCGCCGTGATCCGTCGCGACGCGGAAGCGGGTAAGCGCGCCGCGGAAGGAGACGAGGCGGATGCGCCCCGGAAGCCCCTCGGAATCGAAGACGACGCTCTCGGGCGGAAAGGTGGCGACGATAGGGCTGCCGGGCCGTCCGTCGCGCATGGGTAGCGCGAAGGCTCCCCCGCAGCGGACCCAGCCATCGCTGCCGATGGTGAGGCTGAGCGCATTGCGAGCGCCGAGGAAGGCGGCGCCGAAGCGGCTGCGGGGGCTGCGATAGATCTCCGCCGGGGGACCGAGCTCGACCACCCGCCCTGCTTCCATGACCCCGATCCGGTCGGCGACGGCGAGCGCCTCACCCTGGTCATGGGTGACATAGAGCGCCGTCGTGCCGAGGGCCAGCTGGATCTGGCGGATCTGATCGCGCAGATCCGTCCGGGTCAGGGCATCCAGCGCCGAAAGCGGCTCGTCGAGGAGCAGGATGCTGGGGCGCGGCGCCAGCGCGCGGGCGAGCGCGACGCGCTGCTGCTGGCCGCCCGAGAGCTCATGGGGGAAACGCGATGCTTCCCGCTCCAGCCCGACCAGGGCCATCAGCTCCTTGACCCGGGGGGCCACCTTCTCGCTCGGCCAGCCCCGCGCCTCCAGCGGAAAGGCGACATTGCCCGCCGCGGTCAGATTGGGAAACAGGGCATAGCTCTGGAACACCATGCCGACATCGCGCTGGCGCGCCGGCAGATCGGTGACGTCACGCCCGCCGAAGCGGATGGTGCCGTCATCGGGCCGGCTGAGGCCGGCGACGCAGCGCAGCAGGGTCGTCTTGCCGCAGCCGCTGGGCCCCAGAAGGGCCACCATCTCGCCCTCGGCGATGCCGAGGGAGACGCCGTCGAGCGCCAATGTGGCGCCGAATTGACGGGTGACGGATTCGATCTCGACCTGCCACATGGAAACGGTCCTTCTGGCTTTAGCTCTTCTCGACGCCGAAGATGATGCTGGGAACGCCGGCCCGCCCGCGCCGGATCACGAAGACGGCGATCGCGAACAACAGGATCAGCAGCAGGAGGCTGGAGACCGCGACCGCATTGGGATCGGCGTCCGTGCCCCGCATCTCGCGCAGCTGCCAGAGCGGAATCGTCTCGAAGGCGGAGCCGGTGATGATCCGCGGCAGCGCCAGCTCGCCGATCACGCTGGCAAAGGCCAGGAGCGAGCCGATGGCGATGCCATGCTTGATGTTCGGCACCACGACGCGCCGCAGGATGTAGACGGGTCCGGCCCCCATGGTGGTCGCCGCCTCGCAGAGGGTCGCGATCTTCGCCGAGCGCATCGCGCTGTCCACCGCCCAGAGATAGGCGGAGAAGGAGACGGCGATGGAGGAGAGCAGCAGGAGAAGCGGTGTCGCCTGGAGTGTGGCGGTCAGCGGCCAGAGCCCGACGAAGCGGTTGATGGCCGCGGCCATGACGATGCCGGGCAGGACGAAGGGGATCAATGCTGCGAGCTGGAGCAGCGGACGGATGCGCGGATTGCGCACATGGGACCAGTAGAGCGGCGGCAGCACCAGGATGTTGATCAGGAGAACGGTCGCGACCGTCAGCAGCAGCGAACGCCCGGCGGCGGCGAGAAAGTCCGGATCGCTGAGCGTCGCCCACCACCAGCGGAGCGTATAGCCATCGGGCAGCGGGCGGTGGCGCCAGACGGTCGCGAGCGAATAGAGCACCGTCGCCAGGATCGGCGCCACGGTGAGGAGCGCGATCAGCGCCACGGCCGAGGCGCGCAGCGCCGCCGGGCCGGCCAGGCTCTCGGCGTGCCGCCGCCTCATGCGATCCACCGCGCCGCCCGGCGCAGCAGCCGGTGGTAGACGAGCAGCGCCAGGGCCGAGAGGACGATCAGCAGGATCGAGAGACAGGCCGCCTGGCCGAAGCGGTTGCTGCGCCCCGCGGTCTCGATGAGGGCGCCGATCCGGATCGCGATCAGATCGATGCCGGCATCGGCACCGCCCAAGGCGAGCGGCACGCCATACTGGCTGATCGCCCAGACGAACATCAGGAACCAGCCGGCGGCGAGGAACGGCAGGAGCATCGGCAGGCCGATGCGCCACCAGAAGAAGCGGGGCTTGGCGCCGCAGACGGCGGCCGCTTCCCAGAGGCGCTCAGAGACGACGCCCATGGCGGGCAGGGTGAGCAGCACGAAGAGCGGGATGTGGAAATAGAGAAAGACATAGACCACGCCGGTGGGGTCGTAGAGATCGACGCCCATGAAGCCGGGCCAGAGCTCCTGTACCGCCAGGGTGACGAGCCCGACGGTGCCGAAGGCCGTGGAGAATCCGAAGACCAGCGCCGTCGCCGAGAGATTGCCCGCGACGGTCAGGAAGGCGATGCCGAGGGAGCGCCGCCCCGGGCGCAGATGCTCGACGGCCCAGGCGAGCGGCGTGCCGAGCAGGGTGCTGAGGGTCGCGACGAGGGCGCCGACCCAAAGCGAGCCGAGGACCGAGCGGCGGACGAGCGGAACGTCGAGCAGCGACAGCCAGTTGCCGAAGGTCGCCCCGCCGGCCTCGTCCTCGAAGCTGTCGATGGCGATCTTCAGCGCCGGCCCGAGAAGGAGAAGGAGAATGACGAGGCCGAGAGGCAGAAGAACCGCCCAATCCCCGAGGAGTCGGAGCGGCCGCAACGGCCGGCGCCTTCCGGCGAGCTTCGATCGCCGGAAGGCGGGCATCGAGTCTATTCGCATCGACTACTTGAGGACGGTCGCCTCCCAGGCCTGGGCGACCTTGTCGACCTCGGGAAAGCTCTTGAGAGCCGCCGCGCTGCCGTAGTCGCTCTCGGGCAGCCAGTCCTTGGTGGCATCCGCGGGCAGCTTGTAGCCGCCGAACACGCTCTTCATCGGATGGGCATAGGTGACCGCCCAGGCGTTCGCCGCATCATCGGTCATGGCGAAATCGAGGATCGCCTTGGCCAGGTCCGGCTTGTCGGTGAAGCCGTTGGGCAGCAGCGCCGAGGGTGCCCAGATCGTGCCATCCTTGGGCAGGATGAAGGCGGCCTTGATACCCTTCTTCTTCATGGAGGCGACGCCTTCGGCGAGACCGTAGAAGTCGTATTGGATCTTGATGGCGCAGGCGCCGCGCTCGAGATCGGGGATATCGCAGGGGCCGTTATAGAGATTGCCTTCGTCCTTCAGCTTGCGGAAATAGGCGTAGCCCTTGCTCAGATCCGTCGCCGTGCCGCCCATCGCCTGGTTGGCGGCGAGCACGGTCATGTAGCCGGTGCCGCCGCTGGCGGGGCTCGGCCCCTTCACCTTGCCCTTGAAGTCGGCCGTCTCGAGATCGGCCCAGGATTGGGGCGCGTGAGGCACCGCTTCGAGATTGACCGTGAAGCCCACGGCGCCGACGACGCTGCCGATCCATCCGCCGCCCGGCTCCTTGTACTCGGCCGGAACGAAGTCGGAGCCGGCCGGCACGTATTTCAGGGTGATGCCGCGGGCCGCGGCCACCGGGCCGAAGGCGATGCCGATATCGGCCATCACCGCCTGCGGGTTGTTCTTCTCCGCCTCATAGGCCGCAATCACCTCGGCCGAGCCGATGTCGTTGTCGGTGCGGTGACAGTCGGTCCAGCCGTAATGCCTGTACATGGCCTGGAACCAGGGTCCGTAGACGCCATCATCGGCCATGCCGTCGGTCTTGAAATCCCGGCACTCCGCATGGGCCTTCTCGGGATCCCAGGCCGCCGCCTGGGCTTGCGCGCCGATCGCGACCAACGCCGGCAGGAGCACACTGAACGCGGCAAATGATAGCCTCGGACGGGTCATGTGGCCTCTCCTGAAATTCAAGCTTCATGGGCCGGGGCGACAGCAGGGCTGCCCGGCAACCAGATAAGATTATCTTATGTTGATGACGCTTCGATGAAGCCGGGCTTATTTCGCCGCGGGATCGATCGGCCGGCCGGCGCTGATGAAAGCGGTGGACTGGGTGCCGAAGAAATAGGCGTGCACGACCTCGACGATCGGCGGATTTACAGGCGCCGCCGATTCCCAGACGATCAGGAAGCTGGCGCCGGTGCCGCCGGTCATGTCCCGGTGCTCGATGAACATCTCGATCGTCTCGAGCGGCGCCAGGGATTTCGGCTTGTCGAGAAACGCGCGGAGCAGCTTCCCGGTGCCGCTGTAATAGCTGACCGATGTGACCGTGATCGCGGCCGCGCGGTTCGTGTTGCGGATGGAAAGCATGGCCGAGAGCGGTATGCGCGCGGGATTGCCCGAGCTATCCAGATTCCCATGCAGGATCTCCGAATAAACCGGGGCATAGACCGTCTGGCCGCGCGACAGCGGCTGCATCTCATCGGCCCAGGCCGACGCAGCGAGAAACAGGCCCAGGACCGCAAGAAGGAGCGGGCGCATCGGCGTCATCTCCCGAGGTTTCTGATCAAGGCTAGCGGCCGTACAGAGGGATCACAATATCGACTTCCGAACCATTCTCATCACCGGCAGGAGGCAGCATGACTCTCGAGGGCAGGACGATCCTCATCACCGGCTCGACCGATGGCGTCGGGCGCCGAGTGGCGCTGCACCTGGCGAAGGCCGGCGCGGAGGTGCTCGTCCACGGGCGGGATAAGGCTCGCGGCGACAGCCTGGTGGCGGAGATGCGGATGGGCGGGAATGACAAGGGCCGCTTCTATCCCGCCGATCTCTCCTCGCTCGCCGAGGTGCGGCTTCTGGCCAAGACGGTGCTCGACAACAATCCGCGCCTTCATCTGCTGATCAACAACGCCGGGATTGGCGGCGGCCCGGCCCGCCAGCGGCGCGATACGAGCCGCGATGGGCATGAGCTGCGTTTCGCGGTCAACTATCTCGCGGGCTTCCTGCTGACCCGCCTGCTTCTCGAGCGGCTGAAGGCGAGCAGCCCAGCGCGCATCGTCAATGTGGCTTCCCTCGGCCAGCATCCCCTCGACTTCGGGGATGTGATGCTGACCCGCGGCTATGACGGCGGCCGCGCCTATGCCCAGAGCAAGCTCGCCCAGATCATGTTCACCCTCGACCTCGCCCGCGAGCTGGCAGGCAGCGGCGTAACGGTCACCTCGCTGCATCCGGCCACCTACATGGACACGACCATGGTGCGTCATTCCGGCGTCAGCCCCATGAGCAGCGTCGAGGAGGGCGCGAAGGCGATCCTGAATCTCGCCGTCTCGCCTGAGGCCGAAGGAGAGACGGGCGTCTTCTACAACGGCCTCCATCCGGCCCGCGCCAATGCCCAGGCCGATGACGCGGCGGCCCGCGAGCGCCTTCGGACCCTCAGCCGGAAGCTGACGGGCCTCGATCCCTAACCGGCCGGTGCGGGATCATTTTCCACCGTCTCCTCGTCCACGATCTCGCTCCCTCGTCGCTTCGGCGGCTCGGCCGCCGAAGGCTCAGGCTTTGCCGCGGGCTTCGGCGGCAGCGGGTCGGAGACGACGTCGAAATCGAACCGGATCATGATGACCTCCTCGAGGTTGGAGGCCGCTCATCCTTGGCGAGATTCCGTGTGGGAAAGGGTCAGAAACACGAAAGCCGCCTTGGAGGGGCGGCTTCGGGATCTGCGTCAATGCGCGATGCGGGAGCCGCCGGATCTATACCAGCGGTACCAAAATCGCGAGGAAAGTGTTGCGCCGGCAATCGGCTGCTCTCTGACCATGGCGCGAGACTAGCGCCGGGCCCGCCGAAAATCAATGCATTCCCGGAGACGGACGAAAGGGGACGGACCCGCGGGTCCGTCCCCTTTGAGCAAGCAAAGATAATCGGCTATTTGCCGAGGCAGTTGTCCGCGTTCGACTTGGTGCAGACGTCGAGGCCGGTATATTCCGGATCCTTGATCGTCTTGCCGCTCTTCAGATCGAGCAGGCGGAACATGGCGAGCTTGCCCATCTCGAAGGGCCGCTGGCCGACCTGTCCGTCGCTGAGCCCGTCCTTCAGCTGCTGCATCTGCATGCCGAGGGTATCGGCCGAGACGAAGACGAGCTGGCCGCTCTTCAGCTTGTCCGCATAGGGCTGCATCGCCTGGCGGAAGGCGTTGTCCGACCACTGGGTGAAGGCGCCCGTCGTGATGTAGACGTCGAGATCGCCATACTTGCCCAGGATGTCCTGGAGCTGCTGCACGGCGGTGGCGCTGTCGTCATTGGTGATCAGCGGGCAGCCATCGACCTCGGTCCAGCCGTTCTCGCCCTTGAGCAGATTGCCCGGGGGCTGCGTACCGGTGCGTCCGCCCAGCGTGTCGCGGATGCCCTGGAGGCGCTCATTGTGATTGGCGGCCGAGGCCCCGCCGGTCTGTAGACAGATCTTGCCGCCCTTGGGCTTCATCGACTGGGCGATCTTCGCGAGGTTGACGCCGATATCGTAGTTATGCGTGCCGATGAAGGCGGCTCGCTCGGCGGCATCCTGGGGCAAGAGATCGGAGTCCCAGGTGACGACGGGGATGTTCGCATCCTTCGCCGCCTTGAGCGCCACGGCCATGGCCGCGGCATTGGAGGAGGAGACGGCGATGCCGTCGATGCCCTTGCTGATCAGATCCTGCACGATCTGAACCTGCTCGGATTCCGTATGCTCGGCCGGGCCGATATAGACGCATTCGACATTCGGCAGCTCCTTCATCGCCTCCATGCAGCCGTCGCGGGCGAGGTCGAAGAAGGGATTGTTCATCGCCTTGGGGACGAGCGCGAATTTGTACTTCTGCTGTGCGTTCGAGACCCCGGGAACGGCGAAGAGTGCGACAGCTACGGCGGCCAACAACAATCGCTTCATAGCTTCCTCCCAAATAGTTACGAGGCGCCTTTCGTTTCCTCAGTCCACCTTGCGGCCCCGAAGGCGCTCAAGCAGCACCGCCAAGATGATGAACAAGCCGACGAAAGTCCCCTGCCAGTAGGGATCGACGCCCGCCAGCAGCAGGCTGTTGCGGATCACCTCGATCAGGGCGGCGCCGATGAAGGCCGCGTAGGCCCCACCTTCGCCGCCCAGGAGATTCGCCCCGCCGATGACGGTCGATGCGATGACCCGCAGCTCATAGCCGAGCCCGATGCCATTGGTGACCGAGCCCAGCCAGCCGACCGAGAGGATGGCGGAGATCGCCGTCATGAAGCCCGAGAGGACGTAGACGGAGAGCTTCAGCCGGTCCACCGGCACGCCGGTCAGACGCGCCGCGCTCTCATTGCCGCCGATGGCATAGAGATGGCGCCCCCATTTCGTGTAGCGCAGCGCGAAGCCCATGATCAGCGTGAGGGCCACCAGAAAGATGACCGGATTGGCGAGGCCGAAGGTCTTGCCGCCGCCGAGTTCGATCAGCAGTTTCTGGTCATGGCCGAACTGGTAGAAGAACTTGTTGTTGGAGATGGCGAGCGCGAGGCTGCGGCCGATGCTGAGCATGCCCAGGGTGACGACAAAGGGCGATAGGCGCAGATAGGCGATCAGATAGCCATTGAAGAGCCCGCAGGCCACGCCGGCGCCGATGGCCGCCGGTGCTGCGACCCAGAAGGAATAGTCGTTCGTCATCAGCAGCCCGAGCACGATGCCGCTGACCGCCAGGATCGAACCGACGGAAAGGTCGATGCCGCCGGTGATCATGACCGTCACCTGGCCCAGCGCGATGATGGCGATGAAGGCGAAGTTCCGAGTGACGTTGAAGAAGTTCTCCTCCTTCCAGAAGGCCTTGCTGAAGGAGGGTTCGATCAGTGTCATCGCGATCGGGATCAGGAAAACGGCGATGGTGACCCAGAAGGCCTGCTTGGCCATCATCCGGTGCAGGATGCCGTGATGGGCCCGCGGCGGCGCGCTGTGGCTGGCCATGTCCATGATCCGGCGTTCCTTCCCCCCGGTCCCTCTAGGCAGCCCGGATCGCGCCGGTGATCAGACCCGTCACCTCCTCCGGCGAGCTCTCCTGGATCGGCTTGTCGGCAACCTTATGGCCGCGCCGCATGACGACGATCCGGTCGGCAACGGAGAAAACATCGGGCATGCGGTGGCTGATCAGGACGAGGGCGATCCCCTGATCGCGAAGCCGGCGCAGAAGGTCGAGGACCTCCGCCACCTGGCGCACGCTGATCGCCGCCGTCGGCTCGTCCATCAGCACGATCTTGGCCTTGGAGAGGTGGGTCCGCGCGATGGCGACGGCCTGGCGCTGGCCGCCCGACATGGAGCGCACCGCCTCCGCCGGACGCGTCTCGGATTTGAGCTCGGCAAAGAGATCGCGTGAGCGCTCATGCATCGCCCGGTCGTCGAGCAGATTGAGGAGGCCGAAACGGCGCATCTTCTCGCGGCCCAGGAAGACATTGGCCGAGGCGCTCAGATTGTTGCAGAGCGCCAGATCCTGGTAGACGACCTCGATTCCGGCGGCGCGGGCATCCACCGGTTTGTGAAAATGGACCGGCCGGCCCTCGAGCTTCATCTCGCCGGCCGAGGGAGGAAAGTTGCCGGCGACGATCTTGACCAGGGTCGACTTGCCGGCGCCGTTATCGCCCATGAGGCCGACGATCTCGCCCGGCTCGAGGTGGAAATCGACCCCCGCCAGCGCCTCGATAGCGCCGAAATGCTTCGAGACGCCGTTGAGCTCGAGCAGGGCCATTCCCAAACCTCCCGTTCCGCGGCCTCCGACCGGGTTCGCCCCGCCAGAGCGCCGTTACTCTACACCATTATGAGATACCCACCTGAACATTCTATTTATTGGAACGATCGAAACGGCTGTTCTACAGGCGTTTCGCGGGCGTGGCTCGCCCGGCGACGGAGCATGGGCTCGGTCGCGTGGAAGGCTTGCCTTGTCTGAAGCGGCTATGACTGCCGGCGCCAGGCCGCGGGCGGCACGCCGAACTCACGCTTGAAAGCGCGGTTGAAGGCAGCCTCCGCTTCATAGCCGACCTCATGGGCGATCTGGGCGATCGGCTTCAGCCCGCCGCGCAGCTTCTCCTTGGCGACCTGCAGCCGCCAGGAGATCAGATAGCGCTTCGGCGGCATACCCACGACATGGGCGAAGCGGTCGGCAAAGGCCGAGCGGGAGAGCGAGACCTCGCAGGCAAGAGACTCCGCCGTCCATGGATGGTTGGGCCTGCCATGCACGAGGGAGAGCGCTTTTCCCACATAGGGATCGCGCAGCGCGAAGAGCCAGCCCATATGCTCGGGCGGGAGCGACGCCACGTAGCGCCGCACGGCCTCGACGAACATCAGCTCCGAGAGCCGGGACATGACCGTCGAGGCGCCGATCAGCCCCTCGCTCAAGCCGCGCAGCGCGAAGCGGATCGAGGATTCGATCCACTCGTTCGATCCCGATTGCGCCATGTCGGCCTTCAGCACCCGGGGCAGGCTCGCGATCAGCGGGTTTCCGCGCTGCGCGGTCCCGAGGAAGCCGCAGATGAGATGCGTCGCCTCGCCGCCGCCGCCATGGACGATGCGGGCGAGCCCGCCATCCGCGCCCGGCTGCACCAGGTCGCTGGCCTCGACCGCGGCGAGGCCGGCCGCGCTGCCCAGGATATGGGGGTC
The DNA here is from genome assembly GCA_035263545.1 of Dongiaceae bacterium. Classification (GTDB taxonomy): domain Bacteria; phylum Pseudomonadota; class Alphaproteobacteria; order Dongiales; family Dongiaceae; genus DASXQK01. The sequence continues at coordinate 2,019 of DATFRE010000260.1, read as the reverse complement.
GCTACGCGGCAGCAGGACCGCCTCGCCGGCATGCACCTCCACCGCCGGCTCGCCGGCAACCTGAAGGCATAGCCGGCCGCGGGTCACGTAGTGATAGGCGATGACCTGGACGGGATCGGCGAGGAAGGCCTTGTAGTCCTCGGCCCGGAGCCGGGACACCACGCTCCACGGCGCGGTGAAGCGCGATTCCAGGAAGACACCGCCCGTCAGTCGCATGGCCTGCAAGAGATCCGACAACGCATCCATGTGCCGCTCCCTCCTTACTTCCGGTCACCCGGTCAATTGATCCGGCGGATCAGTCATTCACCTTGTGCCGCCGACGCTCTATCTCACCACCATCGCCGAACGCTGTTGAAAGTTACACATCCTTTACCGAAAGGGTGTGGCTTTTATCACATTTCTCGGGGTAGTTGCAACATAATATCGGCCGGGGCCGGAAAATAGCCCTCGCCGATCCAAACCCGCCCCGACTGGCCCGCCGCCGCGACATACCGAAAGGTGGAGTTAGAGAACGATGAGTGCGTTTGAATTTACGGGATTCCGCAGCCCCTCCCGGGCTTCGCGGGCAGGTGGTTTCGTCCTCGCGCGTCTCGCAAGATTGCTGCGCATGTTGCGGCGGCGCCATAAGGCACGCCTCACGCGCCGCCAGCTCGAGTCGCTCAGCGATTGGCAGCTCAAGGATCTGGGCCTCCATCGCAGCGAGATCTGGTATGTGGCTCACAGGCCCTGGCTGGGCGCCCGGAGGCGCGGCCATGCCCAGGATTGATCTCGCCGGTACCGGCGTTGCCTGCATGGAAGCGGGCTCCGGAGAGACGGTGCTGCTGCTGCATGCCACGGCGAGCGCCGGCGATCAGTGGCGCAGCCTGGTGGAGAGGCTCCTGCCCGGCCGCCGCGTCCTGGCGCTGGATCTCTACGGCTATGGCGAGACGGACCCCTGGCCCGGCTTCGGCGCCTACACGCTCGCGGCGGAAGTCCAGCTGGTCGAGGCCGTGCTGTCGCGGGGCGAGGGCAAGATTCATCTCGTCGGCCATTCCTATGGCGGCGCCGTCGCCCTGCGATTCGCAATGCGCCATCCGGAGCGGCTGCGGAGCCTCGTCCTGATCGAGCCCGTCGCCTTCCATCTGCTGCGCGACGGCATGCCGGACCCGGAGGATCGCCGCCTGTTCCGCGAGGCGAGAGCGCTCGCGACACTGGTGTGGCAGGCCATGGCGAGCGGCGACTACCGCGGCGCCATGGCGTCCTTCATCGACTACTGGAACGGCGGCGGCGCTTGGATGCGTCTGAAGCCGGAGCTCCAGGCGGCACTGACCCGGCGCTTGCCGAAGGTGGCGCTCGATTTCCATGCCGTCATGTCGGATCCGACGCCGCTCGTCGCCTATCGGCGGATGACGGCCCCGACACTTCTGCTTCGCGGCAGCGACTCCCCGGCCCCGGCACGGCGCGTCGCCGAGATCCTGGCGGAGAGGCTGCCGCAGGCTCGCCTCAATACGATCGAAGGCGCGGGACACATGCTCCCGCTCACTCACAAAGACGCCGTCAACGCGGCCATCGCGGAGCATCTGCTCCGCGGGACGGCCGGCCGGGGCCACCCGGCTGCCGCCTAGTGCAACAAAACCCAATGGAGACTGAAAGATGAAGTCCAAGAACGCCGAAACGCTCGTGCTGCATGGCGGCAGCTACCGTGCCGATCCGACGACCGGATCGGTGGCGGTACCGATCTATCAGACGACCTCCTACCAGTTTCGCGGCACCGAGCATGCGGCGAACCTGTTCGCCCTCAAGGAGCTCGGCAACATCTACACGCGCATCATGAACCCGACCTCGGATGTGCTCGAGCAGCGCATCACGGCGCTCGAGGGCGGTGCTGCCGCGATGGCTGTCAGCTCCGGCCAGGCCGCCTCGGCCATCGCCCTGCAGAACATCGCCCAGGCCGGCGACAACATCGTGAGCTCCACGGACCTCTATGGCGGCACCTGGAATCTCTTCGCCAACACCTTCCGGACCATGGGGATCGAGGTG
>DATFRE010000259.1:0-22380 GCA_035263545.1 Dongiaceae bacterium | reverse complement strand
GGCCATTTCTGCCGGAGATCCGCTGCCCCACGCTGGTCGTCGTCGGTGCCGATGACGCCATCACCCCGCCGCCCATGGCCGCGGAGATGGCGCAAGCGATCGCCGGCGCCAGGCTGGAGATCGTGGCGGATTGCGGCCATCTCTCGACCCTGGAGCGCCCGGCGGAGACGAGCGCATTATTGGGAGCCTGGCTCGGGGCTTGATGGGCGCGGGGCGCCGCGAATGCGCAACAACTGAGATCACGGGAGGGACTTCATGCCAGCAGCAAGACGGACCAGGACGGCGAAGCCGCGGCGGGGAGGGGCCGTCGCCGGCCAGCGGGTCGTGGTCACCGCCGGCGCCTCGGGCATCGGGCGCGCCATCGCCGATCTTCTCCTGGCCAATGGCGCCAGGGTCGCCATCTGCGATGTGGCCAAGGATTTTCTCGCCGATTTCCGCAAGGCTCATCCCAATGCGCCCGCTGTGGTGGCGGATGTCTCCTCCGACAAGGAGGTGGACAGGCTCTTCAAGACCGCGGTCAGGGAGCTGGGCGGGCTCGATGCGCTGATCAACAATGCGGGCATCGCCGGACCTACGGGCGGGATCGAGGAGATCGACCCGGCCGAGTGGCGGCGCTGCATCGACATCGACCTGACCGGCCAGTTCCTCTGCGCGCGGCGCGCCGTGCCGCTGATCCGCATGGCGGGTGGCGGGTCGATCGTCAACATGTCCTCGGCCGCGGGACGCTTCGGCTACGCCTACCGCACGCCCTATTCCGCGGCCAAATGGGGCATCATCGGCCTCACCCAGAGCCTGGCCAAAGAGCTCGGCCCGCAGAACATCCGCGTCAACGCCATCCTGCCTGGCGTTGTCCGGGGGCCCCGCATCGACCGCGTCATCGAGGCCCGGGCGCAGCAGCTCGGCATCAGCCATCAGGAGATGGAGACCCGCTATCTCGAACGGGTGTCGCTGCGCCGCATGGTGACGGCCCAGGATGTTGCCGAGACCGTGATGTTCCTCCTGTCGCGGGCAGGCGCGAACATCTCCGGCCAGTCCATCGGCGTCTGCGGCAATGTGGAAACGCTTTAGGTGCCGGTTTCGCCGCCATCCTCGAAACCCCCTTATCGTCATGCCCGGGCTTGTCCCACGGCTGTCCGGTTGATCGCAACAAGCCGCGTTCTCTCCACCGTCATGGTCGGCGAAGGCCGACCATCCATGAGTTTGCCCGCCGCATGTACGGCGTTTGAACAGGTTTTATCGGCATTTCCGCGCGCGGAGGCGCTTCAAGACGTGGATGCTCGGGCCAAGCCCGAGCGTGACGAGCGGGGGGTGGCGGGTGCAGTGATTCCGTGTCCAGGCCGGGGACAGGAAGTCAGAAGGACAAGCACTTCAGGGCGTCTCGCCGGCCTACGACACTTCTCAACCGGAAGCCGTGGGCTTGTCCTGGGCATCCACGTCTTGTCGCGCCCCAGACGGCGGCAACGTGGCTGATGCAGCCATCCTCGGTGGACCGCATGGCGGGACTTCCGCTAGCCTCCACCACCAGCATCAGCTTGAAAGTCAGGGGAGGAGATGATGCGCATCGAAGTCCTGGTCGACCTGAAGACGAGCCTGGGCGAGGGGCCGCTCTGGGATGTGGAGGAGCAGCGGCTCTACTGGATCGACTGCTCCGGCGCCAATATTTTCCGCTGCACTCATGATGGGCGCGAGATCCGCGGTTGGGACCTGCCGCAGACCATCGGCTCCATGGCGCTGCGCCGGAAGGGCGGCGCCGTGCTGTCGCTCGCCCGCGGCTTCCACTTCCTCGATTTCAAGACCGGCGATGTCGAGCTGATCGTCGATCCGGAGCCCGGCCGCAGCAACAACCGCATCAATGACGGCAAGGTCGACAAGCGCGGCCGCTTCGTCGCCGGCACCATGGACACCAAGGAGGACGGGCCGAACGGCGCCCTCTATCGCCTCGACCCCGATCTCTCGCTCCACAAGCTCGACGATGGGATCATCGTCTCCAACGGCCCCTGCTGGAGCCCGGACGGCCGCATCTTCTATTTCGCCGATTCCTGGTCCGGAGAGATCTGGGCCTATGACTACGATCTCGATACCGGCAACGTCTCCAACAGGCGCACCTTCTGCACGCTCGATACCTCGACGGGCGGCGCCGCCGACGGCTCGACGGTCGATGCCGAGGGCTGCCTGTGGAACGCCCAGGTCTATGACGGCAAGCTGATCCGCTATTCCCCCGACGGCAAGGTGGACCGGGTCATCGACATGCCGGTGAAGAAGATCACCAGCGTCATGTTCGGCGGCCCCGATCTGGACGTGCTCTACGTCACCTCCATGGCCAAGCGGCCGCTGCCGCGCTTTCCCGGCGATGGCGTGCTGCGCGGCAGCCTCTTCGCCGTCTACGATCTCGGCGTCAAGGGCTTGCCCGAGCCGCGCTTCGCCGGGTGACCTCCGAAGCGCCGCGCGCGGCTTTCCTGCCGCCGGCAGCGCAAGCCGCCCTGCTGGCGGCCATCGCCGGATATGTCGATGCTGTCGGCTTCCTGCGCTACCGGGGCTTCGCCTGCCAGATCACCGGCAATACGGTCCTGCTGGCGCTTGCCTTGTTCCAGCGGAGCTGGGAGCAGAGCCTCTACTACGTCGCGATGATGGCCTGCTTCACCGTCGGCGTGCTGCTGGCGAGCGGGCTCATCCGCTTCGGACGCTCGCCGAGCCTGGTCCTGTCGATCGCCGGCGCCGCCCTGGCGCTCTGCTCCGTCATCGGGCTCAAATGGGTCTCGCCTTTGCTGGGGCTTGCCATGGGCATGCAGACCGCGGCAGCAACGCGCTTCGGCAGGGCTACCCTCAACACGGTCTTCATCACCGGCGATGTGCAGCGGCTGTTCGAAGGCGTCGTCGCCTTCCTGTGGCCGAGGCCGGGGACGGCGCCGCCCGCCGATGTGGGCCCGTTGGCCCTGGTCTGGCTGGTCTATTTCTGCGGGGCGTTGATCGGCGCCTTCGCCGATCTCAATTTCCGCTACGCGCTTCTCATCCCCGCGGCGATCCTGCCCTTCGTGCTCCTGCGCAGAAGAATTTAGACGATAGCCTATCGATTCAATCTTCGGATCAGCGCTGGCAGCTCGCCGATGGCGGTGAGCTGGTGGAAGCGGTCGTGCTGCGGCAGATCCTCATGGCGCTCGAAGGCGGCGGTGACGGTATAGGGGATATGCACGCCATAGCCGCCGATCTCCAGCACCGGAAGGACATCGGAGGGGATCGAGTTTCCGATCATCATCACCTCTTCCGGCGCAACGCCCTGGGCGGCGAAGATCCGCTGGTAGGTTTCGGCGGTCTTCTTCGACACGATCTCGATATGGGCGAAATGCGAGGCCAGGCCGGATTTCTCGATCCGGTTGCTCTGGTCGAGCAGGTCGCCCTTGGTGATCAGGAAGAGGCGGTGCCGGCCGCCCAGCGCCGCCAGGGTCTCGACGACGTCTTCGAGAAGATCGAGCGGTGAATCGAGCATGGCGCGACCCATCATCAGGATCTCGTGGATCTCGGCGGCCGTGACCTTCCGGTGCGAGATCTCGATCGCCGTCTCCACCATGGAGAGGATGAAGCCCTTGATGCCATAGCCGAAGAGGGCGAGGTTCCTCTGCTCCGTCTCCTGCAGGCGGGCGACCACCTCGCCATGGGGTGCGTAGCGATCGAGGATGGCGACGAGCCGCGCCTGGGTCTCCACGAACAGGCTTTCCGTATGCCAGAGCGTGTCGTCGGCATCGAAGGCGATCACTGAAATCATCGGGCTTTCCTTGACGCTTGAACCCGCTCGCCGATCACCGGATTGACCAGCGGAGCCTCATCGCCGATCTCCACCGCCTGCTGCAGAGCGGCGACGGCGGCCTCCCAGGAGGCTTCGTCGCGGGCATGGATCAGGGCCATGGGCTCGCCCTCCCGCAGGGCATGGCCGAGGCCACGGATCTCGCCGAGGCCGACGGCGGGATCGATCTCGGCCTCGTGATGCGTCCGCCCGCCACCGAGGGAGAGCACGACGAGGCCGATCCGGCGCGTATCCATGCGGCGGATGATGCCGGAACGCGGCGCGGGGCAGGGGCGGCAGATAGGCGCCCGCGGCAGATGGTGATGGGCGCGATCGGCGAAATCCGTCGGGCCGCCGAGGGCCGCCACCATGCGGGCGAAGGCCTCCCGCGCGCTGCCATCGGCGAGCGTGGCGGCGGCCTTGGCCCGTCCCTGCTCGAAATCATCCGCGAGGCCGCCGAGATGGAGAAGCTCGCCGGCGAGCGCCAGGGTCACCTCATGGAGGCGCGGCTCGCGGCCGTGATCGCCTTCGAGATAGGCGAGCGCCTCGGCGACCTCGAGCGCATTGCCCGCGGTGGCACCCAGCGGCTGGTCCATATCCGTGATCAGGGCTGCCGTCGGAAGGCCCGCACCCTCGCCCACGGTGACGATGCTCTGCGCGAGCTCCCGCGCCATGGGCAGCGAATCGGCGAAGGCGCCGGAGCCGCATTTGATGTCCATGACCAGCCCGTCGAGCCCGGCGGCGAGCTTCTTCGACAGGATCGAGGCGGTGATGAGAGGGATCGATTCCACCGTTGCCGTCACATCGCGGACGGCGTAGAGGCGCCGGTCGGCGGGTGCCAGATCGGCGGTCTGACCGATGATGGCGCAGCCGGCCTCGCGCACCACGCGCCGGAAATGCGCGGGATCGGGATCGCTGCGATAGCCGGGGATGCTCGCCAGCTTGTCGAGGGTCCCGCCGGTATGGCCGAGCCCGCGGCCGGAGATCATCGGCACGAAGCCGCCGGCCGCCGCCAGGATCGGCGCCAGCATCAGGCTCACCTTGTCCCCCACGCCGCCGGTCGAATGCTTGTCGAGCACGGGGCCGGGAAGATCGAGATCGTGCCAGTGAAGGCGGCGACCCGAGCTGGTCATGTGCCGGGTGAGGGCGATGGTCTCCGCCTCGCTCATGCCGCGATGGAAGACTGCCATGGCAAAGGCCGCGACCTGGCCATCTGCGATGGAGCCGTCGGCGATGCCGCGCACGAAAAAGCCGATCTCCGCCTCGCTCAGCGGATGGCCGTCGCGCTTCCGACGGATGATTTCCTGGGGAAGCATGTCAGGACCTCCCAGCCTGGCCCGCGAAGAAGGCGTCGAGCAGGCGGGTGAGATCCGCGGTGGCGCGGGCGGCGGCGTCCAGGGTCTGGCCGTGATGCAGCGTTTCGGAGGTCATGCCCGAACCTAGATTGGTGACGACCGCGAGCGCTGCAACCCTGAGCCCCGCATGGCGCGCCAGGATCACCTCCGGTACCACCGACATGCCCACTAGATCGGCGCCAAGCAAGCGCGCGGCCCGGATCTCTGCGGGAGTCTCGAATTGCGGCCCGCCGAACCAGGCATAGACGCCCTCATGGAGCACATTACCGGTGTCTTGTGCCGCGCGCCGCAGCTGACCGCGCAAGCCGCGGTCATAGGCCTCGCTCATATCGACGAAGCGCCGCCCCCCCGTCTCGCCGATGAGCGGCGAGAGTCCCGCGAGGCCGAGATGGTCACTGATCGAGACAAGGCTGCCGGGGCCGGCCTCGGCGCGGAGGCTGCCGGCGGAACAGGTGAGCAGCAGCGCCGGGCAGCCGATGGCGGCAAGGGTCTCGATGGCCGGGCGCATGGCATCGGCCCGGCCTGCCTCGTAGAAATGCGCCCGGCCCTGCAGCAGCGCCACGGGAAGCCCGGCGGCTTCGCCCAGCACCAGGCGGCCGGCATGGCCGGCGACGCCAGGCGCCGGAAAGCCGGGCAGCTCGGCATAGGAGAGGGCGCTCGCTGTCTGCAGCCTGTCGGCGAACCGGCCCAGGCCCGAGCCCAGCACCACAGCGATTGCCGGGGTGAAGCCGGGCCGATGGGCGCGGATCAGCGCCGCAGCCTTGTCCGTTGTCGAGCCTATGATCCGCTCCCGGCGAGGTTCTGCGGGCCGAAGGCGAAGGGCAGGAGTTCGCCCAGGGTGACGGTCCGCTCGACCCCCTTGGAGCCGGAGAGATGGACCGGGGTCGATGACGTGGCGAACTCGTTCAGCCGCTGGCGGCAGCCGCCGCAGGGCGCGATCAGCTCTCTGCCCTGGCCGACCACGAGGGCCGCTCGAATCTCCCGCTCGCCATCGGCGATCATGGCGGAGATGGCCGAGGTTTCGGCGCAGCATCCCTGGGGATAGGCGGCGTTCTCGACATTGCAGCCGGCATAGATCTTGCCATTGGCGCCGAGCAGCGCGGCTCCGACGGGAAAATTGGAATAGGGCGCATAGGCCTTGGTCATGGCGGCGCGGGCTGCGGCCAGCATCTTCGCCACGACCTCGCCATCGGCCATCTCAGCGCTCCTTGACATAGGGGATGCCGCTCGCCTTGGGCGCCACGGCCTTGCCGATAAAGCCGGCCAGCAGCAGCACGGTCAAGGCGTAAGGCAGGGCCTGGATGAGCTGCACCGGCACCTCGCCGATGCCCGCGATCCGGACGCCCTGGAGGCGGATCGACACCGCATCCAGCAGGCCGAAGAGGAGGCAAGCCCCCAGCGCCGGATAGGGCCGCCATTTGCCGAAGATCATGGCCGCGAGCGCGATGAAGCCCTGGCCCGCGGTCATGTCCCGGCTGAACCCCGCATTCTGGGCGATGGAGACATAGGTGCCGGCGATGCCGGTCAGAAGCCCGCAGAGCAGCACGGCGCGATAGCGCAGCCAGGTGACGGAGACGCCGGCGGTATCCACGGCCTGGGGATATTCGCCGACGGCCCTGAGGCGCAGCCCGAAGCGGGTCTTGTTCACCAGCCAATGGGTCGCTGGCACCGCGATCAGCGCCACATAGACGATCAGGCTGTAGCCGCTGACGAGGTCGCGATAGATCGCCCCCAGGATCGGCACGCCATTGAGCAGGGTGACGCCCGGAAGCTCGAGGGGACGGAAGCGGCCGAGATCCGTCAGCATCGGCGTCTGGCCCCCTTGCTGGAACCAGTAGCTGCCGAGGACGACGGTGAGCCCCGAAGCCAGGAGGTTGATGGCCACACCGCTCACCACCTGGTTGCCGCGCTGGGTGATGCAGGCATAGCCATGGAGTAGCGCCATCAAGGTCGCGATCACGATGCCGCAGAGAAGTGCCAGCCAGGCCGAGCCCGTCACCGCCGCCATCGAGGCGGCGGCGAAGGCGGCGGCCAGCATCTTGCCCTCGAGCCCGATATCGACGATGCCGGAGCGCTCCGACAGCAGCCCCGCCATGGCGCAGAGGATCAGCGGCGTCGAGAGCCGGAGTGCTGCGGCCAAGGTGCGAAGAAGGAGCTCCGGATCCACCTCATGCCTCCTTGAGGGAGGGGCGCCGGCGCGAGAGCAGGGCGAACAGCGCCTCGAGCCAGGGGCGGCTGAGATGCGCGAGCGCGCCGGAGAAGAGGATCACCAGCCCCTGGATGACTGTCACCATGTTGCGGTCGATGTTGGGCATCTCGAAGGAGAGCTCGGCACCTCCCTGGGTCAGGATGCCGAACAGGATCGCGGCGAGCACGACGCCCAGCGGGTGGTTGCGGCCCATCAGCGCGACCGCGATGCCGGTGAAGCCGTAGCCGGCATTGAAGTTCAGCAGCAGGCGATGCTGCACGCCCATGATCTCGTTGACGCCGACGAGGCCGGCAAGCGCGCCCGAGATGCAGAGCGTGACCAGGATCACCCGTCGCGGCTTGACGCCGGCATAGACTGCAGCCCGCTCGCTCTGGCCCACGGTGCGCAGCTCGTAGCCCCAGGGCGTATGCCAGACATAGATCCAGACGAAGACGCAGGCGAGCACGGCGATCAGGATCGAGAGATTGAGGGGGGTGTGGGCCATCTTGATCCCGAAACCGCCCAGGATATCGCTGATGAAGGGAAGCTGGGCCGTCGCGGCGATATTGCGGCTCTCCGGGCTGGTGGCGCCGTGCTCGTTCAGCACGTTCACCAGCAGGTAGACCATCAGGCTCGAGGCGAGGAAGTTGAACATGATGGTGGTGATGACGATGTGGCTGCCGCGATAGGCCTGGAGCCAGGCCGGGATGAAGGCCCAGGCGGCGCCGAACAGGAGTGCGGCGACCACCGCGAGCGGCAGCAGGATCGGCCAGGAGAGGCTGTGGTCGAGCCCCAGCAGCAGGAGGCCGACTCCGAGCCCGCCGATATAGGCTTGGCCCTCGCCGCCGATATTGAACAGGCCGGCATGGAAGGCGATGGCGACGGCGAGCCCGGTGAAGATGAAGTTCGTCGCGTAGTAGAGGGTATAGCCCAGCCCTTCGCCGCTGCCGAGCGCCCCGGACAGCATGACCTGCACCGCCTCCAGCGGGCTCTCGCCGATCACCACCACCACGAGCCCGGCGACGATGAAGGCCAGCAGCACATTGACCAGCGGAATGAGCCCGATATCGGCCCAGCGCGGCAGATCCGGACGCGCCCCGCTCATGGCTCGCCCCGCCAGGGCTCGCCCCAGGCTTCGCCCTGGGTCTCGTCCGGCGGCACCGCATTGGCGGGAAGTGGCGCCGCATTGGCCATCATCAGGCCGAGGCGGCGCTCGTCGGCCTCGCGCGCCGCGAGCTCGCCGGTGATCCGCCCGCCGCACATGACCAGGATCCGGTCGGCCAGCGCCATGACCTCTTCCAGCTCCACCGAGACCACGAGGATGGCGGCACCCGCCTCGCGATGCCGCAGCAGCTGGCGGTGAATGAACTCGATGGCGCCGATATCGACGCCGCGGGTCGGCTGGCCGACAAGCAGAACCTTGGGGCCGCGGGTCAGCTCGCGCGCAATGATCAGCTTCTGCTGATTGCCGCCGGAGAAATTCGCCGAGCGCAAATTGGGCGCGCGCGGCCGGACGTCGAACTTCTCCATCAGCGCCGCGCAATAGCGCTGGATCTTGCCGCGGTCGAGAAGCCAGCCGCCGGCAAAGGCGGGGTCATGCTGATAGCCGAGCAGAGCCGATTCGCTGGCGGTGAAATTGCTCACCAGCCCCAGGCGATGGCGGTCCTCGGGCACATGGGCGACGCCGAGGTCGCGCATCTCCGACGGCCCGCAGGGTTGCGCGGCGGTGATCTCGCGGCCATCCAGGGTGAAGCTCCCCTTCTCCGGCGCGCGGATGCCGGCCAGCACCTCCAGGAGCTCGCTCTGGCCGTTGCCGCTGACGCCGGCGATGCCCAGGATCTCGCCTGCCGCCAGCGTGAAGCTCACATCGTCGAGGCGCTGGACGCCGCGCTCGTCATGGACCGTCAGATGCGAGACCGTCAGCACTGGCGGCCCCGCCGCTGCCGGCGCCTTGTCGAGGCTGAGGCGGATCTTGCGCCCGACCATCAGCTCCGCCAGCTCCTGCTCGCTTGTCTCGACGGTCCTGCGCTGGGCGACCATGCTGCCGGCCCGCATGACATAGACCTCGTCGGTCACCGCCATGATTTCGCGCAGCTTGTGGGTGATGAGGATGATCGTCTCGCCCCGGGCCCTGAGGCTCGCCAGCACGCGGAAGAGCTGGTCGGTCTCCTGCGGCGTCAGCACGCCCGTCGGCTCGTCCAGGACCATGATCTTGGCGCCGCGATAGAGCGCCTTCAGGATCTCGACCCGCTGCTGGGCGCCCACGGGAAGCTCGGCAACCCGCGCATCGGGATCGACGCCGAGGCCATACTCCCGCTCCAGCCGCTCGACCTCGCGGCGCGCCGCGGCCGCCCCGTGCTTCAGGATGGCGCCGCCCTCGACGCCCAGCATGATGTTCTCGAGCACGGTGAAGTTCTCCACCAGCATGAAGTGCTGGTGGACCATGCCGATCCCCGCGGCGATGGCATCGCTGGGCGTGCGGATGTGCCTCGCCTCGCCCCCGACCAGGATCTCCCCGCTATCGGCCTCGTAGAAGCCGTAGAGGATGCTCATCAGAGTCGATTTGCCGGCGCCGTTCTCACCGATGATGCCGGTGATCGAGCCCCGGCGCACGGAGAGGGACACGTCGCGATTGGCGTGCACCTCTCCGAAGCGCTTGTCGATATGGCGAAGCTCGATCGCCGGCGGCCCGGCGGTGTTGGCAGTGTCGTCAGGCATGCCGCCCCCGACCCGTCATTACCGGGCGCGCGGGAATGACGGGTGAGAAGAGAGCCGCCGCGCGCGGGCTCAACGTCGCGGTGTCCTCAGTACTTGCACTCGTTGTTGGCCATGTAGTCGGCGACGGTGATCTTGCCGGCGATGATGTCGGCCTTGGCCGCGTCGACCTTCGCCTTCATCTCCGGCGTGATCAGCTTCTCGTTGTACTGGTCATAGGCCCAGTCGATGCCGCCTTCCTTGAGGCCGAGGACGGTGATCCCGCCCTGCCAATTGCCGCTCTTCGCCGCCTCGAGGGAGTTGTAGGCGGCGAGATCGACGCGCTTGACCATGGAGGTCAGCATCGTGCCGGGATGCAGGTAGTTCTGGTTCGAATCGACGCCGATGGCGAGCTTGTGGGCATCGGCGGCCGCCTGATAGACGCCGAGCCCGGTATTGCCCGCCGCCGCATAGACGACATCCACCCCGCCGTCGAACTGGGCCTTGGCGAGCTCGCCGCCGCGGCCCGGATCGTCCCAAGCCGAGGGGGTGGTGCCGGTCATGTTCTGGATCACCACCACCTGGGGATTGGCGTATTTGGCCCCCTGCTCATAGCCGCATTCGAAGCGGCGGATCAGCGGGATATCCATGCCGCCGACGAATCCCACCTTGCCGCTCTTGGACGCCATGGCCGCCAGCATGCCGACGAGGAAGGATCCCTCCTGCTCCTTGAACAGCACCGACTGGACATTGGGCAGCTTGACGATGCCGTCGATCACCGTGAAGTCGGTCTTGGGAAACTCGGCGCCGACCTTCTGCACCGCATCGGCCTGGGCGAAGCCGACGCCGATAATCGGGTTCTGGCCGCGCTCGGCGAAACGCCGATGGGCCTGCTCGTATTGGGTCTCGTTGGTGATCTCGAAATCGACATAGGGGATGCCGGTTTCCTTCTTGAACTTTTCGACCCCGTTATAGACGCCCTCATTGAAGGATTTGTCGAACTTGCCGCCCATGTCGAACACGACGGCGGGCTTGATGTCGTCGGCCCTGGCCGGCATCGACAGCAGAGCCGCCAGCGCCGCAGCCCCAAGCGCGAAACCCAGCGTATATTTCACAGCAAGCCTCCTCTGTTTGGTTTTAGTTGATCTTATTGTAGCGAATTTTTCGTCAGTCGCCCTCCCTGCGTCCGCCGAAGCCGTCGACCAGGTCCTGGGCCTCCTCGCGCCAGGCATCCTCCTGGGCGCGCACTGCCGGCAGGCCGATCAGCGTGTTGAAGCTCTCGAAATCGAGCATGCGGTTGAACTGGGCCGCGGTCGTGCCATCGCGCAGCAAGGTGCCGTAGAGGTCGCGCAGCGCATGGGCGATGGCGTAGCTCGCCGAGACGGGCCAGGTCACAGCCGCGAATCCCATCTCCTCCAGGGTCTGGGCCGGCAGCACCGGCGTCTTGCCGCCCTCGACATTGTTGGCGAGGCAGGGCCCGGCGATCTCCGAGCAGACCCGGCGCAGCTCCTCGACGCTGAGCGGCGCCTCGACGAAGAGCAGATCGGCGCCGGCCTCCCGATAGAGCTCCGCCCGCTCGATGGCGGCATCGAGCCCCTCCACCGCGCGGGCATCCGTGCGGGCCATGACGATCATGGCCTCGTCATTGCGCGCGTCGAGGGCCGCCTTCAGCTTGGCCACCATCTCGGCGGCGGGGACCACCTGCTTGCCCTCCATATGGCCGCAGCGCTTGGGCGAGACCTGGTCCTCGATGAAGAGGGCGGCGACCCCGGCGCGCTCATAGGCGCGCACGGTGCGGGCGACATTGGTCGGCCCGCCATAGCCGGTATCGGCATCGGCCAGCAGCGGCAGCTCGGTGCAGTCGCAGAGCCGGGCATAGAGCTCGGCCATCTCGCTCATGCCGAGCTGGGCAACATCAGGCTGGCCGATCAGGCTCGCCGTCGCGCTGTAGCCGCCGGCCGCGGCCGCCTGGAATCCGGCGCGCTCGATCAGCTTCAGGGAAAGCGCGTCATGGGCGCCGGGTAGGACCAGAATCTTGGGAGATTCAATGAGTTGGCGGAAGAGGGCCGTTCGGCGCATGCCCGAGCCTAGCAGAAACGCATCGGCTCGGTTAGCCTCCCGGCGGAACAATGGCGCCCGCCGCCGGGTTTATCTAGGCCCAGGGGACGAGGAGGTTTTCGATGATCCGCCGCTTTGCCATTGTCGCCTTCACCTTGCTTGCCTTCGCCGGAATGAGCACCGCCGCCCGCGCCGATGAGGCGACCTCGGAAGTCATCTGGAAGAGATACTGGATGGCGATCGAGGTGCAGAAGATCTGCAACAACACGGCCTTCTCGCAGTCGCAGTACGACAACATGGTCCACCTCATCAACCAGCGGATCAACTATGACCTGGGGGCCGGGGTGCGGCATGGGCTGATCAACGATGCCAAGACGGATGCCCACGACCTGACCTTCAGATACGGCTGCAGCAGCCCGGACTCGCAGAACTACCTCGCCCTCTTCAATAGCGATCTCGCCCCGGTTGTCGGCCAGTAAGCCGGCGAAGAGGTCTCAGTTGCCGGCGGCGCGCTCATGGGCGAGCAGCCACCGCTTGCGCGCGATGCCGCCGCCATAACCCGTCAGCGTTCCGTTCGATCCGATGACGCGATGGCAGGGGACGACGATGCTGATGGGATTGTCGCCATTGGCGTGGCCGACCGCACGTATGGCGGTGGCCCGCCCGATCCGCTTCGCCAGCGCCCCATAGGTGACGGTCTCTCCGCAGGGGATCTGGCGCAGCGCCCTCCAGACGCTTTTCTGGAAGGGCGTGCCCGCCGTCGCCACGGGCAAGGCATCGATCGCGTGGAGCTCGCCGGCGAAATAGGCACGCAGTGCGGCGCTGAGTCCCGCGGGATTCCTGGCGCGCCGCAGTGAAAAGCCATCGGCGCCATATTGCAGGCGCAGCGCGCGCTGCATCCGGTCGTCCTGATCGGTCCATTCCACCGCGCGCAGCCGCCCGGCGTCATCGGCGATGATGGCCAGCTCCCCCAGCGGCGTCTCGAAGCAGTCGATCGAAAATCGAAGAGGCTCGCTCATCCCGCCAGGATATCGAGCCTCTCCAGCCTGCGCCAGCGTGGCATTGCCTACCAAGTCAGCGCCAGGGTCGCCTCATCGTGGTAGTGCTGCTCCGGATCCGAAGCGCCGGTGTTCGCCCACCTGTCCCGGTCCAGCTTCGCGTGGAGCTTGTACTGGCCGGCAGGCCAAGCTGCGCCGCCCGGCGCAAACACCAGGATCGCCGTCTCATCGCCATTGGAGAGCAGCGTGACCGGCACGGCCACGTCGCTCTCGACCCAGTGACCCCAGGCGATGATGCCGCCATTGATGACGCCGATCGCGCCGGCGGGGAGCTTCGCTGCCGCGGCCAGGTCCTTGCGCGATGCGACCTGCTGCATGGTCAGTATCTCCCGCCGGGCCCCCGCCTTCGCGCCGGGCGGATCGTAGATTTCGAGCATGACCCCGGTGGGCGTGGCGATGGCACGCAGGACATGGGCGGCCGCGGGAAGACTGTTGCCGCGGCCGGCGAACCGCACCTGGCCATTTTCGAATTGGAGCGCGGTCACGGCTTTCTCGATTGCGGCCGTATCGCCCGTCCGCGGCACGGTCAGGCTGAAGCGGGCAACGGTTTCGATGGCATGGGGCAGGTCGACCCCCGGCCTGGAGGCTGCGACAGGCATCGGCAGCACGACCGGCGGCAGGTCCCATACCCAGACCCGGATATGGCGGGTGAAGGATATTGCGAGGTCCTGTGTTATGGACAGCGGCTCGGGCGATTGCAGCACGATACCGACAGTGCCCGATGCATCGGTGAGCCGCGCCGTCGTCACCGTCCGGGGTGCCTTGCTGAGGCCGATGCCGAGCGCGCCGACCACGGTAGCGAACAGCGCCTGGCGGGCCTGGGGATCTGCGTCCGCGGTCATGACTGCGCCGATCGCAGCGCCGTGGGCAGCCAGCACCGCCGCCGCAGTGGCCGGGGCTCCGCCGAACACCCCGGTCGTCATCACCGGCAGCTTGCCGTCATGGGACTGCATGTGCTCCGCGAAGCTTGCGAAGCGGCTGCTGACGAACTCGAAGGTGTAGATGCTGAGCGCGCCCGCCGAGAGTCCGGAGAAGATCGCCGGGCCGCTCGCCACCAGAGCGACGCGCCCCTCGCGGATCGCGCCCCGGGGCGCCTCGATCATCGTGTCGCCCACGGCCGCCCGCACCGTATCGTCGAACACCGTGACGTCGAGGAGAATCGGGCCGGTCACGGCGACCGTCGTCCGCGCGAGCTCGGTCTCGCTCGCGCCCGATCGGGCCCGGAGGACGAGGGCATAGCTGCCGGCGGAAGCTTCGACCGTGGCAAGAATGGCCTGCGGAATCGGTGTGCCTGTCCCCACCCCGACCGCAATCCCTGCGGCCGCCGGGCGAGGATCGAGGCGGGTATGGATCTGCAGGTGATCCCAGTCCAATTCACCGAAGGAGGCGTACCACCTGCCGGCGCCCGGCGCGGGTCCAACCAGGGACCCCGCCGCGTTCACCGACCAGAGCGGCGCCGGCGGGCCCTCGGACTGCATGATGAAAGCGCCGAGGTCGTAGATATCGAATCCCGAGCGCTCCGTGTACGGCCCGCTTTGCTGCCGCACCGTCGCGCGATAGGCGGTTCCCGATTCCCAGCTGCCGGGCGATCCGTCGGGCCCGATGGGCTCGTGGAGCAGCACCTGGCTTGCATGGGTCGGATCCTGCGGCCCGCAGGACGGAATCGCCAGCTTGACGCCCTCGTAGCGCAGGACCAGCGGATCGCTGCTCGGCGCGCGCCTGACCGTCGACTTCGCGAAGCCCAGGCCCGCGACCCAGATGATCGGCGGATAGGGATTGGCGCGATGCGCCGAAATCCAGTCGTTCGACGGCACGGTCAGGCGCTTCATGCCGTCGAGCGGTCGACGTTGAGCTCCAGCGGGAACATCTGTGCCTTTTCCGGCGGGCTGCCGGGGGGCGGGTTCCGGTCGATGGGCAGAACCGAGCTCAGCGAATTCTCGAAGGCCAGGACGCAAGGCTCGTGGCGATAGAGTGGCTTCGCCCGCCGCGCCGGATAGGTCGCGGCAACGTGACGGCGTATATCGTCGCCGACATTGGGCGCCGAGTTGAGGCCCGGCAGGCCCTTGGTGCGGAAATAGAGCGCTTCGGACAGCAGCGTCTCGCGCGGCCCCTGGTCCTTGCTTTGCACCCTGACCGCCGTCGTCACGACGAGCTCGTAGTCGTGGTTCGGCAACCATGCGAGCTTGCCGCTCGCATCCGAGCCGGGCGGCCCCACCAGCGATCCATTCTTGCAGCGCTGCACGGCCCCCAGATAGATCAGCGCATCGGCGAGGGTCGTATAGGTCGCGCGCAGGATGCGGATCGCCGCTTCGGGCGACCAGATATTCGCGGCCGCCGTCGTGACCGCCAGGCCCTTGCCGAACACGGCTTTGGGGTCGATCTCGAAGCGCAGGGTCAGCCGGGTCAGGCCCTTCGCATTGGCCGCGGCGATCGCGATGCTCAGCGTCGTGCTGCCGGGGACGCGGAGATTGACCGTTTGCGCGCCGGCGAGATCGGGGCCGGAATAAGCCTCGAAGAACAGGTTCCCCGGCAGCGGATCCCATTCCAGGTCCAGCGTTGCGAGTGCGGCAGGTTCCGGCAGGTCGGTGGCACCGGCCATCGCCGCCCCGCGCGGGACGATGCGTGCGGTATGTGCGCCGACCCAGAGCGGATCGCCCGGTACGATCGCGGGCTTCGGGGATAGCATCCAATGCCACCACGCGCCATTGGCGCCGGAGAAGCGCTCGCTGCCCGGCGCACGGCTGCCAAAGGCAAGCGCGGTGAACTCCAGGACATGCGCCTTGGGGATGAGCCGGCGCTGATCGCGCCCGTCGCAGCAGGGATAGTCGGCATCATTGCGCGCAGCTTCCTCGTCGTTCTGCGGCGCGGAGGTGGCGAAGCTGTAGGGCGAGGCGCTGTTGATCAGCAGACGTTTCGGCGCCAATTGTCCATCGGCACGCTGGTCGGTATCCCAGGCGAAGGTGAGGGTCTGCGGGGCCGTGCCGCCGACCGAGAATGTCGTCTCGTCCGCCTTGATCAGATCCGCCCAGCTGCCGGCAGTGGGTCCGAAGCGCGGCGCGCGGCGAACCGCGACCGAGTGGAGGCCGTAGCGGATCGTCAGTTCCTGCACCTTCTGCACGCCTGCATCGCCGGCGCCGGAATAGGTGGTGGTCGCGATCAGCGTGTCGTTCGATACCGGTTGGGTCAGATCGATGGCGATGGTCGAATCGACGGATACGATCGGCACGTCGCCGCGCGTATGCGTATCGGCAATCCGCGTACCCTGGATGCCGGTCAGCTGATTGAAGGTGTAGAGGAAAGTAGAATCGCCGAGCGCGCCGGCGAGGCCGGGCAGCAGCAGGGGCGTTCCCTTCTGCGCGGTCGCGTCGATGGCGCTGGCCTTCGAGAGAGCCTGGGTGACCGATGCGGTATCGAAGGGCATCGGCTCCTGCCAGGTCTTGTCGATCGAGAAGGTCACATCGGGCAGGAACCACGGCGTGTCGATCTTTATCTCGGCATGCAGGGTGACGTACCAGGGATGCTTGCCGGGATAGGTGATCTTCAGATTGGCTTCGGCGCCGAAGCTGAAGATCCAGAACAGGTTGATCTTGAAGCCGAGGCCGATCCAGAATTCCAGCCCGCTGGAATCGGACCCTGTCTTCCAGGTGCCGATGATCAAGCCGAAGGTGCCCCACAACAGGAACCCTCCGATGCCCCAGTCGGCGCCCGCGCTCAGCGTGAAGACGACGCCGAAACCCTTCGGGCCGCCATCGACGATCTCCACGCAGACGCCGAGCTGGAACTTGATGGTAAGCCAGATATCGAAGTTGATCAGCAAGGACAGCCAGGTGCTTTGATCGGCAAGCTGGCCGATGGCGAAGCTCCAGGGCTGATTGCCGAAATAGAGATTCCCCGTCAGCCGCGCGATGTTCGCCAGCCAGCTGGGCAGCGCGCCCGAGGCAAAGTCGCCGAGCGAGAGATCGACGCCGACCATGACGCCGAACTTCTCCTTGTCGATGTCGTATTCGATGGCGACGAAGGCAATCGGCTTCGGGTTCTTCAGCAAGTAGAGCTCGCCGACGATCAGCAGGCCCGTATTGTCGCTCGCCTTCTCGAAGAAGATGAATACCGATAGATGCGCAGCCCCGCCGCATCCGTTGAGCGAGAAGCCGCATCCGACGCCGAAGGCGAAGGCGTCCTTCTGCGCCAGCCAATCCGCCAGGGTGCGGTTGGCGGGCATCGACAGCGCGTTGTCATGGTTCTGATGCCATTTGAGGAGGGCCATGCCTTCGCCGTCGGGGAAGGTGGAATCGAGACTGGGCTCCATATTGTCCGCAACCAGTGCGCGGATATCGTAGAGGCCGATGGGGCCCGCAGGCAGGAACCCGAGTTCGAGGGCCGCGAGGAAATAGCTGAAGTCCTGGGAAGCGTCGGAGAGGTTCCGCCGGCTGCCCTTGAGGAACATCGCGGACAGCGAGAACTGCATCGCGATCGCGCTCAGCGCGACCTTGGCGCCGAAGCCCCATTCCTTGATGGCCCAGCCGCTGGCGGTGTAGTCGCTGATATAGCCGAACCCCTCGACATCGACCGGACCGTAATGCAGCTTCAGGAATATGCCGTCGAGCTTGAGGAAGGGCTGCGATCGATCGTCGTTCAGCCGGAACCGCAGGCGGCGCACCCTGATGCCGAAGCCGTTTCCGGAATTGTCCGCGGCGTTGCCTTGCGGCGCGGTCGCATTGCCACCGCCGGCACCGATCATCACGCCGCCGCTGAACGAGAAATAGGGCGTTCCGTTCGGCTCTTCGACCCAGCCCAGCTCCTCGATGATGACATGCACCAGCCGGGCGAAGATGAGCTGCATGCCGTCCGGCATCGACAGCCCGCTGAGCGAGATATTGCCCAGCTTCCAGCCGATGTCGCGCATGACGACGCTGAGCGGCTTGCCGGTGAGTGAGGTGACCTGGAAGGCGCCGCCGCTGCCGGCGCTCGCCTGCTTTCCCTGCACGAACAGATCGCCCAGCAGCTCGAAGCTGTCCTTGAATTCCATGTTGTTGGCGAGCCGGCTGACCGAGACGCCGAACTTCAGCCCGACCAGCCCGACGGTCGTGTCGGCGATGGTCATCTTCACTGGCGTCGTGGCGGGATCCAGCGCGACCCCGGCGGTAATCGTCCACTGATCGTCGATGCCGACCGTGGCCGCGATCTTCGGACCGTTGCCGGACTGGTAGATCAGCGCCGTCTGGAACTGGATCTGGGGCTGGTCGGCCGGATCGATCGCATGAATGTCGCCGGTGCGGAAGAAGAACTTGTCGATCTCGAGCGTCAGGGTGGTGCCGCCGTTTCCGCCCTGCGCCCCCGAGTGGTAGACCGGGATCTGGACGGGTGCATTGTCGAAGGAATAGGCCTGGGCGATGTCGCCGGGGTCGGTGATCTTGCGGCGGAAGCCGAAGGTGCCGTGGGAGGGGATCGGCAGCATCGGCACCGTCGCGGGGACGACGACGTCCTCCATCACCAGTTCCAGATTGTCGACATGGACGGCGCCGCCCTGCAGGCGATTCTTGAGGTCGGACAAAGGTGGTTGCGAGACGTCCAGATCGATGCTGCGGAATCCGATCGCCCCCTTGGCCGGCGGATTGGAGAAGAAAGAGCCGGGGTCGTTATGCGTCCACTCCAGATATTCGCGCCGATTCGGCGCCGGCAGGATCTGGATGTCATAGACTGCCTTGGCCGGAAGCCCCATCCAGCGCACGGGACCCAGCGAAAGCGGGACCGTGGGCTCGAGGATCACGTCGCCCTCGACGGTCAGGTGCAGGCGCACGAAGCATTCCAGCCGCGCTTGGGTCGTGCTGTCGCCGAGTGAGTAGGCGAAGCTGTCGATCGCCGTGCCGTCGAAGCTGCCAACGGTGACGGGCGCGGCCAGCGCCGTGGCCAGACCCGATTTCAACAGCAGGGTGACGGGCAGGCGATCGATGATGACCTCGAAACCCCGCCCATCGACCGCGGCGTAGACCCGCGCCGGGTGCACCGTATCCGTTACCTTGAGCTGGATGCCCAGATCCGGCAACGCGCGCAGATAGAAAGGCTGCGTGGTCGCCGGGGCGCCCACGATCGCCATATCCGCCGCGATCGCGATCTGCCCGGCTGCGCCTGCGCCGAAGGCGGCCTTCGCGTCGACCCCCGGGCGGATGTTGGTGAAGTTCGCGCCCGCGCTGAGGTTGTTGACGATCGTCAACCTGTCGTCCGTCGTGTTGAGACCGGCGGTCAGCGAGGCGAGCGTGGGCGGCCATAGTGCGGCGGCAGCGCCGGCCCGGTCTGCGAGAGCGCGACCAATGCCGAGCAGGTCGAAGAGATTCGCGCTCACGGGTAGTCGGGCCCCTTCGTATGAGGATTGGGATCGAGACCGCTCGTCGGATCGGAGAGCAGCGGCCAGACATCGGGCTTCGCCGCATCGCGCAAGGCGCCGATCAGGATCTGCAAGGCGAAACCGGCCGCCGATCCCGAGGTGCCGATCGGCACGTCGGGCGGGAGCGAACCGAAGAAGTCGAGGGAGCGCCAAGACGATTGCTCGTACCACGACCGCGCGGCGAAATAGGCGAAGGCCGAGTGCGGATCGGCGAACAGGGCTTGGCCCATTTCGGTGGTGAGGCCCATATGCTCGGCCATCAGCCGCGCGCGCAGGGTCCGGGCCGGATTGCGCGGATCGCCGATGAGGTGCTGCGGGACGGTAAAGCTGTTGAGCTCGCCGTCATGGTAGAAGCCGCGACGGTTGATGTTGGTCGATCCGGCAAACAGGAACACATCATCCACGATCATCATCTTGGCGTGGACGTAGATGGGCGGAAGCTGCACGGCCAGCACCGGGCTTCCCACCGGATGGGCGACCGGCTGCGCGCCCCAGCCGGTGGCGCCGGGCGCGCGTACGATCTCCACAGCTTGGGCTGTTGGTGTTGCGGCCCCGGCGAGGGCGTGGACCAGGACCAGCTCGTTGCCGATGAAGGCCCAGAAGGGCGGCGCGGGGACGCGGCCGGGCGGGCCAAAGGAAGCGACCGCAGCCGCGGCGTCGAGGGCCGTCGTCAGGGCGATGCGCCCGAGATTCGTGGTCAGGCCCGGAACTTCGTGGGCGAAGCGCCGCAAGGGCGCTCCCAAATGCAGCCGCCCGCCCCAGGCCACCTGGAGCGCGTTCAGGATCTGCTCGCGCCGGACGGATCCGTAGGGCTGATCGGTCGCGAAGTTGATCGTCAGCATCAGGGCCCGCACGCCTCTGCCGGCGGCGGCGACCAGGGCGTCGACATAGTGGTTCGACGGCGTGAAATACTGATCTTCGATATAGATGAAATCCTTGGCCTGCCCGATCGCGGCCTCGATGGTACGGATCGGTGTCGATTCGCCATTGGGTGCAAAGGTGGCGAAGGGGCCGGGCGGGCTCGCGGGCTTGTAGTAGGTGCGGGCCACCTGCACGAGATGCGAGGCATTGGGCGGCGATGGCACGTCGGCCGGGGTGATCGGTACCGGGGCGGCATGCACCGTGGCGCGTTCTTGATAGGTCTTGACGACAGCATTCACGGCCGGACCGGTGATTCGCACCTGCAGGTCGTGGAAGGGATGCCGGACGCGATGCAAGGGCGTGTCCGGCCGGTCGTTGTTGATGTCGATTCCGCCGAGATAGGCGACCCGCGTTCCGTCCGCCTGCTGGATGCTGACATGCTTCTGGTGGTAGACGCCCAGGTGGCTGATGTCGTCGAGCGTATGGCCCAGGATCTTGAAGGGCGGCGGCGCCACGAGAGGATTGTCGGAAAAGGCCGCGGGATATGGCGTCCAGGTCGCGATCGTGGGATCGATCTCGTCCAGCGCGTCCTTCAGACCCTTGGAATACTCGGCGACCTTCTTCAGCAGGTCCTCGGTGACGCTGCTTGCCAGGATCGCGCTCAACGCGGTCACGCCGATGAAGCCCACCAGATAGCCGGCCGGATCGGTGTTCATATGGGCGAAGGCTTGCAGGGGCGACAGTGCAACGAAGCCCGCGAACAGGATCGGCAGCAGCTCGGGGAAGTCGTCGATATTGGGCGAATCAAACTGCAGGAACTGGTTGAGCAGCATCCGGATGTTGCCGCTGTTGCCGCGCAACTCATTGACCAGCGCCATGATGGTGGTGCTGGCATCGCCGGGAATCAGCGGCCAATCGACGCTGGAATCCGACAGGCTTCCTTTGACCACGGCCCAGCCCGCGATCTGGACCGCCCCGCCGCCCTTGGCCAGACGCATGTCGGAAACCAGCCGGGTGAAGTAGCGCGTGCCATCCTGCAGAGGCTCGACATTGCTGTTGGGGTACCAGATGGGAAGGCTCACTCCCGCATCGGGCTGGGCGAACCACGCATCGGCATTGAGCACCTGCACCAGCCTTCGCCCGGCCGGCAGTGTCAGCGGCGTCTGGAACGATCCCGTATCGGCATCAGCACCGGCGACGATGGCATGCGGCCAGGCCGGCACCGAGACCGTCGCGGTGCCGCCGTCCGGCACTGTTACCCCGGTATCTCCGTCCATGCCCGGGCTGAGGGCCACGTTCTGCGCCGGGCCGCCATTGACAGACACGTTGACGTTGATGCCGGATATCGGCAGGCCCCGATGGTCGAGAACCCGCAAGCTGCGCCCGCTCGGCAATCCGGCCAGATTGCTCATGAAGGCCGGCCAACTGGCATCGCAGGCGCCGCTGGCGGCGATCGCGGCGGCGGCGCTCAAAGGATCGCGACACAGCCGGTCCTGGAAGATGAAGCCGAGGAATGCCGTGGACCCGGCGCCGCCTGGCGCGGTCACGAAGGGGGCCCCTGAATCCAGGATGTCATCCGCCGCCGGCGATGCGCCGGCCGCCCCGATCACCAGGACGATCTGAACCGGCAGTCCCGGCAGAACCAGCTTGAATGAGGCGGGATCCATCTGGGGCAGAGGAGAGAGCTGAAAGGCCGTCCAGGCCGCGCCCGGCTGCCCGGGGATGCCGTTGCTGGCACCGCCTGCACGTGCGACGCAGCCGGTCGCAAAGGCCGCGACGGCGGTGCCCGCGGGCAGCCCGATCCACTGAATTGCATCCCCGGCGAAGCGCATGGCGGGATCGCTGGGCACCGGCGCCGATGGTGTGATTCGCTGCAATACAGTGGCAGGAGGCACCGGGGTGGCGAAGGTCGTCATGCCGGAACCCCCTGTCCGAACGGGCCGCAGGGCGCAGATGGCTGGCCGTCCCGTGTGAGCGCGTAGCTCCACAGCGTGGCCCAGCCGCCG
>DATFRE010000258.1:0-3818 GCA_035263545.1 Dongiaceae bacterium | reverse complement strand
CAGGGGTGCCACGGCAAAGCGATGGAGATATGTGCGGACCGCCGAGGCCAGCATCACCCCGGGCCGATCATTGTTGGTGAAGACCAGCGGCCGCTCCGCCGCCCCGGTCGCCAGGACGATGGCGCGGGCGCGCAGGGTGACAACCACCTCCCGCGCCTCGCCCTTGGCGGAATCGGGCTGCAGATGGCCGCGGCGCTCCACCAGGGCGACGGTGTTGCCGTCATAGAGGCCGAGCGCGGTGCTGCGCAGCCGGATCGAGACATGAGGCAGGGCTGCCAGCTCCTCCAGCCGGCGGGCCCGCCAGGCCTCGAAGGGACTGTCGACCGGCTCCGACAGCAGGCTGCCGCCCGCGAGCGAATCCTGCTCGACGAGCACAGTGCGGGCCCCGGCGCGGGCGGCGACCAGTGCCGCCGCCAATCCCGCCGGGCCACTGCCCACGACCAGGACATCGGCGAAATCGTGGCGCGTCTCATAGCGGTCGGGATCGCGCTCATAGGTCCCCGCCCCCAGCCCCGCCGCCTTGCGGATGAAGGGCTCGTAGAACATCCAGGAGCCGCGCTTCGGGCCCATGAAGGTCTTGTAGTAGAAGCCGGCGGAGAGCAGTGGGGCGGCCAGCGAATTGACCGCCATCAGATCGATCTCCACCGAGGGCCAGCCGCTCTGGCGCCGCGCCGCAAGCCCCGGGACGAGATCGGTCATGGTCGCCGGAATATTCGGCTCGCGCCGGTCGCCGACGCCCAGGGTGAAAAGGCCGTTGGGCTCCTCCACCCCGGCGCTGAGCAGGCCGCGCGGCCGGTGATATTTGAAGCTGCGGCCCACCAGGGTGACTCCCGCGCCCAGCAGAGCCGAGGCGAGGGTATCGCCGGCGAAGCCGGTCATGCGGCGGCCGTCGAGGGTGAAGGCGATCTCCCGCTTGCGGTCGATGCGCCCGCCTTCGGGCAGGCGCCGTGTCAGGGGACGCGTCATCGGCTCTCCGCCCGATCGCGGGCCGGGCGCGAAGGGCCGACCTCGTTCGTGGCCGTGTTGCGCTCCAGCACCAGCCACTGCCGGCAGCCCAGCACATGCTGCCAGTACTCGCGATGCAGCCCCTTGGGATTGTCGAAGAGGAACACATGGTCGTGCCAGGTCTTCAGATCCCCGCTGCCATGGGCGGGGCGCGCCTTGCCGGCATCGCCGCCATAGCGGAATTCCGTATAGTCGCGCTCGCCGCAGCAGGGGCAGGTAATCCGCAGCATCTATTGCTTCCAGGTCCAGTTGCCGCTGCCATGATCGTCGAGCTCGCCGCCCTTCTCGAAGCGGTCGAGGGAATAGCAGCGGTTCAGCTCGTGCTCCTCGTCCTTGGCCATGGTATGGGCGAGGGTCCAGCCGCCGGCGGGCACGGCCTTGAAGCCCTGATAGCACCAGCCGCCATTGATATAGAGGTTGCGGATCGGGGTGCGGCCGATGAAGGGGCTGCCATCCGGGGTCATGTCCATGACTCCGCCCCAATGGCGCAGCAGGCGCAGGCGCGAGATGCAGGGCATGACCGCCACGGCGCATTCGGCGACGGTCTGCACCTTCGGGAACTGGCCGCGCTGGGTATAGGTGTTGAAGCCGTCGATATGCCCGCCGAAGACGAGCCCACCCTTGTCCGACTGCGAGATGTAGAAGAGCTCGGCCCCGAAGGAGACGACGTGATGCACCAGGGGCTTGATCGGCTCGGAGACGAAGGCCTGGAGGATATGGCTCTCGACAGGAAGCCGGAGCCCCGCCATGGCCGCGACCTGGGAGCTATGGCCGGCGACCGCGATCGCCGTGCGCTCGGCGAGGATGCGGCCGCGGCTGGTCTCGACCCCGGTGCAGCGTCCGTCCTGAACGACGATCCCCGTGACCTCGCAGTTCTCGATGATGTCGACGCCGAGCCCGTCGGCGGCGCGGGCATAGCCCCAGGCGACGGCGTCATGGCGGGCGGTGCCGGCCCGGCGCTGGAGCAGTCCGCCCCAGATGGGGAAGCGCGCATCGGGGGAGTAATCGAGATAGGGCAGCAGCTTCATCACTTCGCCGCGGTCCAGGATCTCGGCGTCGATGCCGTTGAGGCGCATGATGTTGCCCTTGCGCGCCAGGACATCGAGCTGGGAGGGGCCATGCGCCAGCACGCATTGGCCGCGCTGGGAGAGCATCACATTGAAGTTGAGGGCGTGGGACAGCCCCTCCCAGAGCTTGAGGGAGAACTCGAAGAACTGGGTGTTGCCGTCGATCAGGTAGTTGGAGCGCACGATGGTCGTGTTGCGGCCGATATTGCCGGAGCCGATATAGGATTTCTCGAGCACGGCCACATTGGTCATGCCGTGATTGGCGGCAAGGTAATAGGCGGCGGCCAGCCCATGTCCGCCGCCGCCGATGACGATCGCGTCATAGCTCGATTTCGGCGCCGGCGAACGCCAGGCCCGCGGCCAGGGCAGATGGGGATCGAGGGCATGACGGGCGAGGGCGAAGGCGGAATAGCGTGAGGCCAAGGCGGGAAATCCGGCAGAGCAGGCAAGGCGCCGATTGGGATGTCCGGCGCCTGGATTGTCAATAGGCCCTATCGTCAACAAGCCTGAACCCGTCCGCAGCTGTCGTGAAAGCGGCGAGGCGCTATGCTTTGCCAGCGGGTCGCACAGGGGAAGCAAAGGAGCGGCAGGATGGTGAAACAGCGCGTCCTCGTGGTGGGCCTCGGCAGCATGGGCATGTCCCACGCCCTGGCCTACGCCCGCATCCCCGGCTTCGAGGTGGCCGGGCTCTGCGAGCGCCATATGGCCGAGCGCCGGCTTCCGCCCGCATTGGAGAAGGCGGCCCGCTTCACGCGCTTCGAAGACGCCCTCGCGGCGGTGAAGCCCGATATCGTCTCCATCAATACGCTTCCCGACAGCCATGCGGCGTTCGCCATCAAATCGATGGAGGCGGGCGCCCATGTCTTCCTGGAGAAGCCGGTCGCCGACAATGTCGCCGATGCCGAGCGGGTGGTCGCAACCGCCCGGCGCACCAGGCGCAAGCTCGTCATCGGCTATATCCTGCGCCACCAACCCTCCTGGATCCGCTTCATCGAGCTGGCGCGCGAGCTGGGCAGCCCGCTGGTCTTCCGCATGAACCTGAACCAGCAGAGCACGAAATCCCAATGGGCGGCGCATAAGCGCCTCTTGGAGAGCGTGCCGCCCATCGTCGATTGCGGCGTGCATTATGTCGACGTCATGTGCCAGATCACCCGGGCACGCCCGCGGCGGGTCCATGCCATGGGCGTGCGCCTGACCGAGGAGATCGCCCCCGCCATGTACAATTACGGCCATTTCCAGATCGCCTTCGAGGACGGCTCGGTCGGCTGGTACGAGGCGGGCTGGGGGCCGATGATGAGCGAGACCGCCTATTTCGTGAAGGACGTGATCGGCCCCAAGGGCAGCGTCTCCATCGTCATGGCCGAGACCGCGTCCGGCATGCGCTCGGCCGACATCAACGCCCATACCAAGACGAACCAGATCCTGCTGCACCATGCGGGCGCGCCGGACGAGCGCATCGACACCGCCGATGAGCCGAGCCATGACGATCTCTGCGAGCGCGAGCAGCGCTTCCTGCTCCGCGCCATCGAGGAGGATCTCGACCTCGGCGATCATATGGAAGACGCGGTGAAGAGCCTGAGAATCGTGATCGCCGCGGACCAGTCGGTGCGCAGCGGACAGGTGGTGGAGCTTTAGAAGGCTCTCCCAATCATCGGTCCTGCCACCGGCGAGACCCCCTCACCCCGACCCTCTCCCCCGTTCCAGGGGCGAGGGGAAAAAGGGTGCAGCGCGACCCGCTCTTCTCCC
>DATFRE010000257.1:0-3175 GCA_035263545.1 Dongiaceae bacterium | reverse complement strand
CTAGTAGCGGGTCATGTCGGGGCGGCCGACGGTGTGCTGGGAGCCGGCGAGCGGCACCATGGCAAGCGCCGAGGCCTCCATGGTCAGGGCCGCCAGATCCTCTGGCTCCAGGCTGTGCACATTGGTCTTGCCGCAAGCCCGCGCCATCATCTGGGCTTCGATGGTGAGGCAGTGGAGGAAGTTGTAGACCCGCTCCGCCGCGGCGTCGGGATCGAGGCGCTTGCGCAAGACCGGGTCCTGGGTCGCCACCCCCACCGGGCAGCGGCCCGTATGGCAGTGATAGCAGTGGCCCGCCTCGACGCCGATCTCCTTCTCGTAGTCGGCCTCGGGGATGTCCTTGTTGCAGTTAAGCGCCATCAGGGCCGAATGGCCGATGGCGACCGCATCGGCGCCGAGCGCGAGCGCCTTGGCGACATCCGCGCCGTTGCGGATGCCCCCGGCATAGACCAGCGAGATCTCGCCTGTCTTGCCGACATCGTCGAGCGCCTTGCGGGCCTGGCGAATGGCGGCGATGCCGGGCACGCCGGTCTCCTCGGTCGCGATATGCGGGCCGGCGCCGGTACCGCCCTCCATGCCGTCGATATAGATGCTGTCGGGACCGGTCTTGGCGGCCATGCGCACATCGTCATAGACGCGGGCTGCGCCCAGCTTCAGCTGGATCGGGATCTCGCCATTGGTCGCCTCGCGGATCTCCTGGATCTTGAGGGCGAGGTCGTCGGGGCCGAGCCAGTCAGGATGGCGGGCGGGCGAGCGCTGGTCGATGCCCGCCGGCAGCGAGCGCATCTCCGCCACCTGGTCCGTCACCTTCTGGCCCATGAGATGGCCGCCGAGGCCGACCTTGCAGCCCTGGCCGATGAAGAACTCACAGGCATCGGCCAGGCGCAGGTGGTTCGGGTTGAAGCCGTAACGCGACTGGATGCACTGGTAGAACCATTTCGAGGAATAGCGCCGCTCGTCGGGGATCATGCCGCCCTCGCCGGAGCAGGTCGCCGTCCCCGCCATGGTGGCACCGCGGGCGAGCGCGATCTTGGCCTCGTAGCTCAGCGCCCCGAAGCTCATGCCGGTGATGTAGACGGGCACGTCCAGCACCAGCGGGCGCTTGGCCTTGGGCCCGATCACTGTCCGGGTCTCGCATTTTTCGCGATAGCCCTCGATGACGAAGCGGGTCAGGGTACCGGGCAGGAAGGTGAGGTCGTCCCAGCTCGGGATCTTCTTGAACAGCGAGAAGCCGCGCATGCGGTAGCGGCCGAGCTCGCTCTTGATGTGGATGTCGTCGATGACCTGGGGCGGAAATATGAAGCTGCTGCCGAGCAGGCTGGTGTTGCGGGCCAGCTTCTTCTTGGTCGCCAGTTTCGCCGCAGGCGCCCTCTTCTCTCTTGCCATGATCTTGTTCCTCCTGCGTGACCTGCTAAAGGATCAGCTTCTTTTCGGTGGGCTCGAGATTGTCGTAGTTCCAGAGCTGGCGCCCGGCGACGATCTTCTGCATGGCCTTGATGCCCTTGGGCGCCTCGAGGCCGTACATCTTCAGCTTGCGCCCCAGCCACTGGACGTCGAGATCGGTCATCTCGCCCGGCACCGCATCGACGCCGAGGCCTTCGATCTTGCCGCCGACATAGATCGTGCCGTCATACATGGAATCGCCCAGGTTCTTGCCGGCATCCCCCAGGATGACCATGCGGCCGCGCTGCATCATGAAGCCGCAGAAGGCCCCAGCCCGGCCGCCCACGATGATGGTGCCGCCCTTCATGTCGATGCCCATGCGGGCGCCGACATCGCCCATGCAGACGAGATCACCCCCGCGCATGGCAGCGCCGAAGGTGGAGCCCGCGTTCTTCTCGATCACCACGGTTCCGGCCATCATGTTCTCGGCGCAGGACCAGCCGACGCGACCCTTGATGCGGATGTTCGGCCCGTCGATCAGGCCGCAGCCGAAATAGCCGAGGCTGCCCTCGATATGGAGGTTCAGACGGTTCAGGAGGCCGACGGCGAGCGAATGCTTGGCGCCGGGGTTCTTCATGACCACCGTGCCATAGCCATGGCCCATCAGCTCGCGCAGCTTGAGGTTGATCTGCCGGCTATCCAGATTGGCGGCGTCGAACTCCGCCCGCTTGTTGAAATCGACCTCGAAGGCGTCCGGATAGGTGAAACGCTCCTCCTCCTCGGGCGAGAAGAAGCGCTGCTGGGTGCGCCCGGCAAGCTGCTCGGTGTGCATCCCCATCTCGGTGGCTTTGGTCCTGAGTGCCATAGTCTCTCTCGGATCTCCTGAATTCGGCGAAGGCGTCAGCTGTGCCAGACGCGGACTTCGCCCTCATAGGGATCGAAGGTGTCGATCTCATGGGGGAAGACGCTGCGGATGGCCACTTCCTCGGAGGCAAGGGCGATGAAGTCGTCGCTCTCGTAGAGGACCATGGGCTTGGCGGCCATCACATCCTTGGCCATGCCGAGGCTGTCGGCCGTGGCGACCAGATAGGTGAAGACGCCGTCGAGCTCGTCGATCGAGCCCTTCATGGCCTCCTCGAGTGTCGCCCCCTGCTGCATCCTGTCGGCGAGATAGACGGCGATGAGCTCCGAATCACAGTTCGACATGAAGCGATGCCCGCGCCGCTCCAGGGCCCGGCGGCCGTTCCAGTAATTGGTCAGCTGGCCGTTATGGACCACAGAGACATCGGCGAAGGGATAGGCCCAGTAGGGATGTGCCGAACGGATATCGACATCGGATTCCGTCGCCATGCGGGTGTGGCCGATGGCATGGGTTCCGATGAAGCCCGGCAGCTTGTATTGGCTCGCCACCCGGGCCGCGTCGCCGAGGTCCTTGATCAGCTCCAGCCGATGGCCCATGGAGAGGATCTCGGCACCGTCGATATCCTCGATGTAGTCGGCCAGGCGCCGGCGGTCGCCGTCATACTGGATCCGGTAGCGGTAGGCATATTCCGTCGCCTCCACCTCCTCGATGACGTGCGCGCTCAGCTCCGCGAGCCGCTCGCCGACCTCGGCCCGGCGCTTCTTCACTTGGTGATGGATGTCGAAGCCCTTCGACATCTCATCCTGCTCGGCGACCTTGAAGCGGATGACGAGCTCCTTGCCGTGCGGCTTGCCGTAGAGCGCGTAACCGGTCGAATCCGGCCCACGGTGCTTCAACGACAGCAGCATCGCCGTCATCTCCTGACCCACATCG
>DATFRE010000256.1:0-13887 GCA_035263545.1 Dongiaceae bacterium | reverse complement strand
GTGACGCCATGCAGAACCTGGCACGGCGGCTGAAGCGGCGGGGTCACGCCGTGCCGGACCCGCTGCCGCCGCTGGGGGTGATGATCGAAGTCCCGGGGGCGGCGCTGGCCGCCGATGCGCTGGCGCAGGAGGTCGATTTCTTCGCCATCGGCAGCAACGACTTGACCATGTATACCCTCGCCATCGACCGTGGCGAGGAGCAGGTGGCCCACCTCTACAATCCCCTGCATCCGGCCGTGCTGCGCCTCATCCAGTTCGCGACCGAAGCGGCGCTGCGCGCGCGCATCCCCATCTCCATCTGCGGCGAGATCGCCGGCGACCCGCATTTCACCCCCCTGCTGCTCGGGCTCGGCATCCGCGAGCTCTCCATGGCGGCGCCCTCGCTGCCCAGGGTCAAGCAGCGCATCCGCGGCCTCGACTTCCTCTCGGCGGCGCGCTGCGCCCGGCTGATCATGGAGCAGTCGGACACGGGCCGAATTTCGGCCCTCCTGGACGACTTTAACGCCCTTGCCTGACGACCCCGGGCGTTGGTAGAACCCCCGGTCCCAAAGACCCCGCCCCCAGGATTACCTCAGAACCCCAGGAGACCCTCATGACCGCGAGCAAGGATTATCACGTCGCCGATCTGTCTCTGGCGGAATGGGGCCGGCGCGAGATCGCCATCGCCGAGACCGAGATGCCGGGCCTGATGGCGCTCCGCCAGGAATATGGCGCAAAGAAGCCGCTGAAAGGCGCGCGCATCGCGGGCTCGCTCCATATGACTATCCAGACGGCGGTGCTGATCGAGACCCTGAAGCATCTGGGGGCCGATATCCGCTGGGCCTCCTGCAACATCTATTCGACCCAGGACCATGCGGCCGCCGCCATCGCCAAGGCCGGCGTCCCCGTCTTCGCCTACAAGGGCGAGAGCCTGAAGGAGTATTGGGATTTCACCCATCGCATCTTCCAGTGGTCCGATGGCGGCACGCCGAACATGATCCTGGACGACGGGGGCGATGCCACTTTGCTGATCCATCTCGGGATCAAGGCGGCGAAGAACGCCAAGGCCATCGCCAAGCCGACCAATGAGGAGGAGGAGGTCCTCTACGCCGCCATCGCCCAGCAGCTCAAGAAGGATTCCGGCTGGTATGCCAAGGTGGGCGAAGCCGTCCGCGGCGTGACCGAGGAGACGACCACCGGCGTCCACCGCCTCTACGAGATGGCGAAACAGGGACGGCTGCTCTTTCCGGCGATCAACGTCAACGATTCGGTGACCAAATCGAAGTTCGACAATCTCTACGGCACCCGCGAAAGCCTGGTGGACGGCATCCGCCGGGCGACGGACGTGATGATGGCGGGCAAGGTTGCGGTGGTCTGCGGCTATGGCGATGTGGGCAAAGGCAGCGCCGCCTCGCTGCGCAATGCCGGCGCCCGGGTGATGGTGACGGAGATCGATCCGATTTGCGCGCTCCAGGCGGCCATGGAAGGCTATCAGGTGGTGACCATGGAAGATGCGGCTCCGAACGCCGACATCTTCGTCACCGCGACCGGCAATGTCGACGTCATCACCCTCGACCATATGCGGGCGATGAGGGACCGGGCCATCGTCTGCAACATCGGCCACTTCGACAGCGAGATCCAGATCGGGGCGCTGCGCAACTACAAATGGGAGAACGTGAAGCCTCAAGTCGACGAGATCGTCTTCCCCGACGGCAAGCGCCTGATCGTGCTGGCCGAGGGCCGGCTGGTGAATCTCGGCTGCGCCACCGGGCATCCGAGCTTCGTCATGAGCGCTTCCTTCACCAATCAGGTGCTGGGCCAGATCGAGCTCTGGCAGAACCAGGGCAAGTACGAACGCAAGGTCTATGTCCTGCCGAAGCATCTGGACGAGAAGGTCGCTGCCCTCCATCTCGCCAAGGTCGGCGCCAAGCTGACCAAACTCAGCGAGAAGCAGGCCGACTATCTGGGCATCGCTCCCGCCGGGCCGTTCAAGAGCGAGCACTACCGGTATTAGTCGGGGTTGACCGAAGAAGCCTCTCTCCCGCGCGGGAGAGAGGTTTCAAGAAGCGACAGCGCTTGCCGCGCGCTTGCGGCCGGCGGCCCGGAGCTGGTCGAGCCCTTCGATCAACCCGGCGCCGAGGATGAGGATGCAGCCGGTCACCTCGCGCCAGCCGAAGGGCTCGTCCGTCAGGAGTGCGGCGCTGATGGCCGAGGCCAGTACCTCGAACAGCAGCAGGATGGCGACCCGGCCGGGGTCGAGGCGCCCGGATCCCCAGACGATGAGCAGCATCACCGGCACGAGCCAGATGCAGGCGAGCAGGATCAGCGGCAGCGCGTGGAAGAAGGCCGCCGCCGTCGGCCCCGGGGCCGGCAGGAAGATGAGGAATAGAAGCGCGAAGGGGACGGCGAAGGCCTGGTTGGCGAAGGTCTTCTCCAGCGCGCCGACATCGTGGGACTTGCGGATATAGACCGTGGCCAGGGCGAAGCAGATGCCCGAGGCCAGCGCGCACCATTCGGCGGCGTCCCGCGGCACCGGAAAGATCCCTTCGAACTTCAGCACCATGGAGGCGCCGCCGATTCCGAGCAGGATCGAGAGCAGTCGCAGCGGGCCGATGGAGTCCCTGAGGAAGATCATGCCGAAGACCGTCGACCAGACCGGCGTCAGATAGAACAGCAGCGTCACCCGGACCACGGCGCCGTAGATGAGCGCGTTATTCCAGAGCGCGAAGCCGAGGCCGGAGAAGATACCGATGACGATCAGCTGCGGCAGGTCGCGCCGGCGCGGCCGCCCCTGCAGATAGAGGAATGGCAGCAGCACCAGGCTGGCCGCGGCATAGAGCGTCACATTGGCCCAATTGCCCGCAAAACCCTGGTGCTCCAGGGCGCGGAGAGGAATCCAGAACAAACCCCAGAAGGCGCCGGAGAGGGCGATGGCGAGGGAGGCAGCGGCATCGGTCTGGAGGAGAGCGGAGGTGCGGGGCATGGCGGGCCGGAGCATTCCCGAAGCGGCCGCTTGCGACAAGGCCACAATCGGCAGGGCACGCATGCAGGCAAGCGATTGTCATCGACTTGCCTACTGCCTCTAGGGCCAGACGTGGCAGAATGGCGAGACCCATCCTTGCCCCACCGCCCGCCAACGGGACCTGCCATGGCCAACTCCTTCCTGAACGAGCTGCTGCAGACCTTGACCGATCGGGGTCGGGGACTCCTGGGCCGTTCGCGCGGCGCGCCTGCCGCAGCGAACCTGGTCAGCCTGGGCGAGCAGCTTCTTTCCGGCCGAGGCGAAGCTTCCGGCGTGGCGCTAGCGACCCTCCTGCTGGAAGGCTATACGGCGGCACCGTCCAAATCCCGACTCTCCTTCCTGACGGCTCTGGCGGAGAAATTCGGTCCCGAACCGGCGAAGGTCGAGGCTGCCATCGCCGCCTACCGCGAGGCGCCAAGCCAGACAAGCTTGCATGCGCTTCATATCGCGGCCGAGCCGCCTCGTCAGGAGCTCATGCGCCGGCTCAATCATGCCCCCGGTGGGACCGCGGCTCTCGTCCGCATCCGCGAGGATCTGCTCGGCCATGTCGCAGCAGCACCCGCCCTCCAAGCAGTGGATGAGGATTTCGTTCATTTGTTCACATCCTGGTTCAATCGCGGATTCCTGGTGCTGCGGCCCATCGACTGGACAACCCCGGCCAATATCCTGGAGCGCATCATCCGCTACGAAGCGGTGCATCGCATCCGCGGCTGGGAGGATTTGCGCCGGCGGCTCGAACCCGCGGACCGGCGATGCTTCGCCTTCTTCCATCCCCGGCTGGTCGACGAGCCGCTGATCTTCGTGGAGGTAGCGCTGACCCGGGAGATCCCGGAAGCGATCGCGCCATTGCTGGCGGCGGAGAGCACGCCGCTACCTGCCGAGGAAGCGACAACCGCCGTCTTCTATTCCATCTCGAACACCCAGCGCGGACTGGCCGGCGTCTCCTTCGGCAGTTTCCTGATCAAGCAGGTGGTGGAGGATCTGCAGCGCAGCCTCCCCAATCTCCGCAACTTCGTCACCCTTTCGCCCGTTCCGGGTTTCGCTGCTTGGCTGCAACAGCAGCGCAAGGCGGATGGCGAATCCGAGTTCCTCGACGAGGCTGCGCGGGCATCTCTCGCCGGCCTCGAGGACCCCGCCTGGACGGAGGATGCGGAGAAGGCCGAGGCGCTGCGCCGGCCGCTGCTGTCTGCCGCCGCCTACTATTTCCTCAAGGCCAAGACCCCCAGCGGCCTCCCGGTCGATTCCGTGGCCCGCTTCCATCTGCGCAACGGCGCGCGGCTGGAGCGTATCAACTTCATGGCCGATCTCTCGCGCCGCGGGCTGGACCAGGCGCATGGGTTGATGGCCAATTATCTCTACGATCTCGACCAGATCGAGAAGAACCACGAGGCTTTTGCCGCCGAGGGACGCTTCATCACCTCTGCCGGCGTGCGCAAGCTGATGCTGACTCCCGCCGCGCCACGACGGCGCGGCTCTTCATCCTGACAGGAGACGTTTCTCCGCTGCCATGCCCGCCCATCTTTTTCACGGCCTTCTCGGCACACCTCCGGATCCCGCCAAGATCTTTCTCGAGACTCCCGATGGCCGCATCCTCACCTATGGCGAGCTGCTGGCCGGAACGGCGCGCTTCGCCCATTTTCTGGTGAAGTGGGGCCTCAAGCCCGGCGACCGGCTGGCGGTCCAGGTGGAGAAGAGTCCCGAGGCGATCATTCTCTACCTCGCCGCGGCGCGCGCCGGCATGGTGTTCCTGCCCCTCAACACCGCCTATACCACCGCGGAGCTCGACTACTTCATCGAGGACGCGGCACCGGCGCTGGTCGTCGTCGATCCCGCCCGGCGCGATGCTCTCGAGGCCATCGCCTGCCGGTACGGCGCCGCTCTCGACACCCTCGATGCCCATGGCGGCGGCAGCATCATCGAGGGCGCGCGGGAACTGCCGGCGGAATTCGCCGATGTCGAGCGCGGCCCGGATGATCTCGCGGCACTCCTTTACACCTCGGGCACAACCGGCCGCTCCAAGGGCGCCATGCTCACCCAGGACAATCTCCTGTCCAATGCCCTGGTGCTGAGAGAATATTGGCACTTCAGCGCCGCCGATATCCTTCTCCATGCCCTGCCGATCTTCCACACCCATGGCCTGTTCGTGGCGACCAATGTGGTTCTGGCGGCAAGCGCCTCCATGCTGTCCCTACCCAAATTCGACGCCGATCAGGTCATGCGCATGCTGCCGAGGGCAACCTCCCTGATGGGGGTGCCGACCTTCTATGTGCGGCTGCTGCAGCACCCGGCGCTCAGCCGAGAGACCACGGGCCATATCCGGCTCTTCGTTTCCGGGTCGGCACCACTCCTGGCCGAGACCTACCGCGCCTGGTCAGCGCGCACAGGGCACGCAATCCTCGAGCGCTACGGCATGACCGAGACCAACATGAATACGTCCAACCCCTATGACGGCGAGCGCATTCCGGGCACCGTGGGCTTCCCCCTGCCGGGGGTGGCGCTCCGGATCAGCGAGCCTGAGGGCGGCCGCGAACTGCCCCGCGGCGAGACAGGAATGATCGAGGTAAGAGGGCCGAACGTCTTCAAGGGCTACTGGCGCAATCCCGAGAAGACCAGGGCCGAGTTCCGTCCCGACGGCTTCTTCATCACCGGCGATCTCGGCAAGATCGACGAGCGCGGCTATGTCCATATCCTGGGTCGCGGCAAGGATCTCATCATCAGCGGCGGCTACAACGTCTATCCGAAGGAGGTGGAAAGCGAGATCGACAGGCTTCCCGGCGTGATGGAGAGCGCGGTCATCGGCGTCACGCATCCCGATCTGGGCGAGGGCGTGACCGCCGTTGTCGTGCGGACCGGCGAAGAGACGATCGATGAGGCCACCATCCAGCGGCGGCTCAAGGAGCGTCTTGCCGGCTACAAGCAGCCCAAGAGGGTCGTCTTCGTCGCCGACCTGCCGCGCAACACAATGGGGAAGGTGCGGAAGAACCTGCTGCGCGAGAGCTGCAAGGATCTCTACCAGAAGTAGGCCCGGGACCAACCGCGACAGGGGACGTTCTTCGGGGGAGCAGCCTCCTGGTGCGTCGCATCGGCGGGGTGCGTCGCAGTGCCTACGGAGGAATCCCCATGAAGCCCTTCATTTCCGACATCTCGAAGATCCGCGACCGGGCCCGCGCCCAGATCGGCGACGGCGCCGTCACGGCCGGCTACAAGGCCGATCGCGAGCAGGTGATCAAGGTTCTGAACGAGGTCCTGGCGACCGAGCTCGTCTGCATGCTGCGCTCCAAGCGCCACTACTTCACCGTCGACGGCATCTTCTCGGATTCCATCAGGGCCGAATTTCTCGAGCATGCCAATGAGGAGCAGCAGCACGCCAATATGGTCGCGGCCCGCATCGTGCAGCTGAATGGCGAGCCGGATTTCGAGCCGAAGAACCTCGCGACCCGCAGCCATGCCCAATATGCCGAGGGCGAGGATGCGGTCTCGATGATCCGTGAGGATCTGGTGGCGGAGCGGATCGCGATCGAGACCTATACGGAGATCGCGCGCTGGCTGGGCGAGGACGATCCGACGTCACGACGCCTGATCGAGCAGATCCTGGAGAAGGAGGAGGAGCATGCCGAAGACCTCGTGACCCTCCTCGCCAGGCTCCCGGAGGAGCAGAAGAAGCCGGGCCTCCAGCGGCAGCCGAAATCGGCGTGACCGATGCAGCCGCTGCCCGGCAGAATCCCGGCGGATGCGGCGCGGCAAATCGTCGCCTTACACAGAGTTAAGCTTACCGAATTGCAACTCCTGATCGTCTCCCGGCGTTGAACCAGAACTTGGCGCCACTTCGTGCCGGCCCTCCGAGGATGTGCCGATCTTGGGGCATTTTCGGCGCCGGGGAACAGGGAGTTCATGAAAATCGCTCAGGTCTCGCCTCTCATGGAGGCGGTTCCTCCGAAGCTCTATGGCGGCACCG
Source organism: Dongiaceae bacterium (assembly GCA_035263545.1). Taxonomy (GTDB): domain Bacteria; phylum Pseudomonadota; class Alphaproteobacteria; order Dongiales; family Dongiaceae; genus DASXQK01. Next base: position 6,931 of record DATFRE010000256.1, on the reverse strand, counting down.
AACGCATCGTCGCCTATCTCTGCGACGAGCTGGTCGGTTTGGGTCACGATGTGACCCTGTTCGCCAGCGGCGATAGCCGCACAAGGGCGAAGCTCCAGGCCGTCTGGCCGCGGGCGCTGCGCCTCGACGAAAACATCCGCGACTACCTGGCGCCGCATATGCTGATGCTGGAGCAATTGGCGCGCCGGAGCGATGAATTCGACGTGGTCCATCTCCATGTCGATTATCTGGGCTACGGGCTGCTCCGGCGGCTGGATCTGCCCTATGTCACGACGCTGCATGGACGGCTCGATCTGCCGGAGCTGCAGCCGATTTACGACCTGTTTACCGATGCGCCGGTCATATCGATCTCGGATTCACAGCGCGAGCCTCTGCCGCAAGCGAACTACATCGCCACGGTTCATCACGGCCTGCCGGAACGCCTGCTTCTGCCGGCCTTTGGCGCCGGCGGCTATCTCGCCTTCATTGGGCGGATCTCGCCGGAAAAGGCCCCGGACGCGGCAATCCGGATCGCCGCGGCGGCGGGGATGAAGCTGAAGATCGCCGCCAAGGTCGACAAGGTCGACCAAGCCTATTTCGAGCAGCATATCGAGCCTCTGCTGAGCCAGCCCCATGTCGAATTCCTGGGCGAGATCGCCGAGGACCAGAAAGCCGAGTTCCTGGGCAATGCCGCGGGGATGCTGTTCCCCATCGCCTGGCGCGAGCCTTTCGGCCTGGTCATGATCGAGGCCATGGCCTGCGGCACCCCCGTGATCGCCTATCCCAGCGGCTCGGTGCCGGAGGTGATCGAGGAGGGCGTCACCGGCTTCATCGTCGGGAGCGAGGACGAGGCGGCCGCGGCGGCGCGGCGGCTGGCGAGCCTGGACAGGGCTCGGATCCGCCGGGCCTTCGAGGAGCGGTTCACAGCCCGGCGGATGGCGGAGGACTATCTCAAGCTCTATCGCGGGTTGATCGCCCGGCATCGGCCGCTGCAAGAGGCCGTGTGAGGTGACGCCGCTGCGCGGCCGCCGTTCGCTGCAGGGGGCGCCCCGGGTCTCGCCCTTCTATATTCCGGCGACGGCGCCCAGCTCGGTGCAGGGTCGCCGGGTGCTGAAGGAGGGGGGTACCTTCGCCCTGCTCGACGAATACGGCAGCGCCCAGGCCACGGGGCCGGGACCGGAGGGCCTGTTCTTCGAGGATACCCGCTACCTCTCCCAGCTGCACCTTACGATCGACGATCAGCGCCCGCTGCTGCTGTCCTCGCGGATGACGCAGGACAACGCCATGCTGGCGGTGGACCTCGCTAACCCCGACTTGCGGGAGGACGGCAAGCTGCGCCTGCCCGGCGCCATGGTGCATCTGCAGCTCGGCATCCTGCTGGGCGAGGGGGCGATGTTCCTGTCGCTCGATCTGCGGAACTATGGCGGGGGCCCGGCCAGCTTCCGCCTCGAGTTCCATCTCGACGCCGATTTCGTCGACATATTCGAGCTGCGGGGCAGCACGCGGTCCCATCGTGGGATCCAGCTTCCGGTTGAGTGGCGGCCGGAGGGGCCGCGCTTCGCCTATCGCGGCCTCGACGGTGTCCTGCGCCGGACGAGTTTCGCCTTCGATCCGCCTCCCGATCCGGCCGCGGCCGAGCAGGCGAGCTGGCTCATCGATGTGCCGGCAGGCGCCGCCCGCCAGCTCGCCCTCGATGTCCATTGCCAGCGCCAGGGCAAGAACGGGAACGGGAAGGCGGTATCGACGCGTGGCGGCAGCCTCGCCGCCATCCAGCGACGCATCCTCGAGCGCCGCCTGCCTGCCGCCGCCGTCACCACCAGCAGCGAGAGCTTCAATCTCTGGCTCGAGCGCTCGCGGGCGGATCTCGACATGCTGACGACCGAGACGCCGGAAGGTCCCTATGCCTATGCCGGCATCCCTTGGTTCAGCACCGCTTTCGGCCGCGACGGCTTGATCGTCGCCATGGAATGCCTCTGGCTCGATCCGGCGCTCGCGGCCGGGACGCTGCGTTTCCTCGCCGCCCGCCAGGCGGTCGACCTCGACCCTGCGGCCGATGCCGAACCGGGCAAGATCCTGCATGAGACGCGCGCCGGCGAGATGTCCGTCCTGCGTGAAGTGCCTTTCGCCCGCTATTACGGCAGCGTCGATTCCACCCCGCTCTTCATCATGCTGGCTGCGCGCTACCACGAGCGCACGGGCGATATCGAGCTGATCCGCCGGCTCTGGCCGCATCTCCAGGCGGCGCTGGGCTGGATGCGCCGGTTCGGTGATGCCGATGGCGACGGTTTCCTGGAGTACGACCGGAAGTCGGTCAGTGGCCTCATCAACCAGGGCTGGAAGGACAGCGCCGATTCGATCATGCACGCCGATGGCAGCCTGGCGGAGGCGCCGATCGCGCTTGCCGAGGTGCAGGCCTATGCCTATGCGGCCTATCAGGGGGCGGCGGGCCTGGCTGCGGCGCTGGGTCGCCCGGCGGAGGCCGCCGAGCTCGAGGAGCTGGCGCGCCAGCTGAAGCGGCGTTTCGAGACCGCCTTCTGGCTCGAGGATCTGGGGACCTACGCGCTGGCGCTCGACGGTGCCAAGCGCCCCTGCCGCGTGCGCAGCTCCAATGCCGGGCATGTGCTGTTCGGCGGGCTGGCCGCCTATGATCGGGCCGCCAGGGTCGCCGACGGGCTGCTGACAAGTCAGTGCTTTTCCGGCTGGGGCATCCGCACCCTGGCCGAGGGAGAGGCGCGCTATAACCCCCTTTCCTATCACAACGGCTCCGTCTGGCCCCATGACAACGCCCTGATCGCCATGGGCCTGGGGCGCTATCGGCTGCGCCCCCAGCTCCTGCGCCTGCTGGGCGGCCTGTTCGACACCTCCCAATTCATGGAGATCGGCCGGCTGCCGGAGCTCTTCTGCGGCTTCGCCCGGCGCAGCGGCATGGGGCCGACCGCCTATCCGGTAGCCTGCTCGCCCCAGGCCTGGGCGTCGGGCGCCGTCTTCGCCTTGCTAGGCGCCCTGCTCGGCATCTCCTTTGCCTCGCAAGAGCGCCAGATCCGTTTCATCCGCCCGACCCTGCCGCCCTGGCTGGAGCTGCTGGAGATCACCAATCTCCGTCTCGGCGATGCCGCCGTTGACCTCCAGCTTCGGCGCAGCCGCGAGGATGTCGGGCTGACCGTGTTACGCCGCGACGGGATGGTCGAGGTCGTGGTGACGAGCTGAGGCACCGACGCCTCCGAACACAGCTTGGGAATCTAGCCATGCCGCTTTCACGCGCCGCTGTCCGCGGCCCCATGAGCTTCCTCCTGCATCACGTGCGCCAGCGGCTGCTCGGCCACACCGTCGTGCTGACCGCGGTGCTGATGGCCGTCGGTTGCGCCGTCGCCTCCCAATACGGCGTCAAGAACCTCGTCGACGTGCTGGGTCTGCGCCATCCCTCGGCCCCGCAGCTTTGGGGGGCGGTGGCCCTGCTGCTCGGGCTCGTCGCCGGAGATCATCTGATGTGGCGCCTGGCCGGCTGGGTCTCGAGCTACGTCTTCGTCGCCACCGGCGCTTCGATGCGCCTCGAGCTCTTCGACCACCTGGCCGGCCATGGCACGCGTTACTTCACGGAGCGTTTCCCCGGCGCGCTCGCCGCCCGCATCACCACCGCGGCGGAGGCCTCCTGGAGCATCGAGAACTCGCTGACCTGGATGACGATCCCCCCGGCCGTGGCGGTTGTCAGCAGCATCTGCGTGCTGGGTTTCATCGACTGGCAGATAACCCTGGTCCTTTTCGCCATCGTCACCGTTCTCGGCATCGTCATCGGCTATCTCGCGAAGCGCGGCCATCATCTGCACGAGCGCTATGCCGGGCGCGCGGCGGCGGTCGGCGGCGACATCGCCGATGTGGTGAGCAATATGGGCCTGGTGCGTGCCTTCGGCGCCGCGGCGCGCGAGAAGGCGCGGCTCTCGGGCAAGATCGCCCATGAGATGGCGGCCCAGCGCGAGAGCCTGCAGTCGATCGAGCGCCTGCGTCTCTTCCATGCCGTCTCGGTCTTCATCGTGACGGGAGGGGTGCTCGCCTGGTCCGTCCTTCTGTGGCGGGCCGGCCGCATCACCACCGGCGATGTGGTGCTCACCACGACCCTGGGCTTCACCATGCTGCATGCCTCGCGCGATCTCGCCATGGCGGTGATGGAGCTGCTGCGCCATTTCGCCAAGCTCGGCGAGGCGGTCCGCGTGCTGGGCCTGCCCCATGAGATGCAGGATGCGTCCGATGCCCGCCCCCTGGTCAGTCTCGGCGGCGCCGTTTCCTTCGTGAACGTGGGATTCAGCTATCCCGATGGCGAGCGGGTCCTGGGGGATTTCATCCTGCATGTCCGTGCCGGGGAGAGACTGGGTCTCGTCGGGCGCTCGGGCGCCGGCAAGTCGACGGTGCTCGCCCTCCTGCAGCGGCTCTACGACCCCGATCGCGGCCATGTCCTGATCGACGAGCAGGATATCGCCAAGGTGACCCAGGAGAGCCTGCGCCGCTCCATCGCCGTGGTGCAGCAGGACATCTCCCTGTTCCACCGCTCGGTTCTGGAGAATCTGCGTTACGGCCGGCCCGAGGCCAGCGACGCGGAGGTCTATGCCGCTGCCGAGGCCGCCCGTTGCACCGAGTTCATCGAAGGCCTGCCCCAGGGCTTCGAGACCATCGTCGGCGAACGCGGCCTCAAACTCTCCGGTGGCCAGCGGCAGCGCCTCGCCATCGCCCGTGCTTTCCTGCGCGCCGCCCCGATCATCCTGCTGGACGAGGCGACCTCCGCCCTCGACACCGAGTCCGAGCAAGCCATCCAGGAGGCGCTGGGCCGGCTCTTCAGGGGCCGGACCGTCATCGCCATCGCCCACCGCCTCTCGACCCTCAATGCCTTCGACCGGATTCTGGTCCTCGATCGCGGGCGAGTGATCGAGGATGGTCACCCGGCCGAGCTCCTGCGACGCAAGGGCGTCTATTCCCGGATGCATGCCGGCCAGCAAATGGCGGCGCGCGGCACATGACCCTCCCGCGGCGCGCCCCTATGGTGTCCGCCGCTCTGCTGATCGGCCTCGCTTGCGGCGCCACACCCGTGGGGGTTGCTTTCGCCGGGGGAAGCACGCCCTCCACCAACACGACGGCCGGCGCGACAACCGCGACTGCCCAGTCTTCTCCGGCAAAGCCGGCTCAGCAGCAGCCTGCCCAGCAGAAGCCGCCACCGGCGCCGAAACCGCCACCCGACAACACGGAGCTGCTCCCTGCCTCGGAGGTCATGCCCCTTCTCGGCAGCAAGGTGCGCGATGAGACCGGGGAGGATATGGGCATGGTGGTCGATATCGTCGTCGACCGGGACGGCAAGCCCCGGGCTCTGGTGATCGATTTCGGGGGCTTCCTCGGCGTTGGCAGCCGCAAGATCGCCATCGACTGGCGCCTGGTGCATTTCCAGCGCGAGAACAAGGATGCGCCCGTGCTGCTGCATCTCGGCCGGGCCGAGGTCCAGGCGGCGCCCGAGTTCGTGCCCGGGGTGGAGCCGCTGCGGATGCTGGGCCCGCCGGCGATTCTCCCAGCCTCGCCCAATGCCGGACAATAGCCGGCGGGATCTCGACCGGGCCGGTGCGGCGGTGGCGGTGCAACAGGTGGATGCGAGGACGACCCGTGCCCTCGACCTGCTCAATCTCTTCGTTGCCAATATCCAGACCGGCTTCGGACCCTTCATCGCCGTCTATCTGACGACCGAGGGCTGGACAGAGACGGCGATCGGCTTCGCCCTCAGCCTCGGCACGCTCACCGCCATGGTGAGCCAGATTCCCGCCGGCGCCCTGGTGGATGCGGCGCGCAGCAAGGCGCGCGTCGGTGTCTTCAGCATCGCCGCCTTCTGCCTCTCCGCGCTCCTCTTCGCCATCTGGCCGGTGCCGCTCTCGGTCTACCTGGCGGAGGTGCTGCACGGCTTCTCGAGCTGCACCCTGGGTCCGGTGATCGCCGCCATCAGCCTGGCGATCGCGGGCAAGGGAGCGCTCGGCATTCGCCTCGGCCGCAACGCCCGCTTCGCCTCCATCGGCAACGGCATCGGCGCGGCCCTCATGGGCGCCTGCGGTTATTTCCTGCCGCAGGCCTTCGTGTTCTATCTGACCGCGCTCCTGACCCTGCCGGCCTTCGCTGTTCTCCGCCCCCTCAGGGGCATCGGTGACGCGTCCCGGTCCGCCGGAGCCGCGCCGGCGCGCCGGTCCCGGGGCAAGGCCGCAGGCAGGCGCCGAGGCCATCGGATGTGGCGCAAGACCAGGGAGCTGGGCAAGCTGTTCGCCGATCGGCGGCTCGTGATCTTCGCGCTCTCCACGGCCCTCTTCACCTTCGCCAATGCGGCCATGCTGCCGCTCGCCGGCAGCACGCTCACCAAGCGGGGCGGCGGCGAGGCGGCGCTCTTCATCGCGGCCTCCATCGTGCTGCCGCAGATCGTCGTGGCGCTGATCTCGCCCTCCGTCGGCGCTTTGGCGGAACGGCGGGGCCGCCGCCTGGTGCTGATGCTGGGCTTCGCCACTCTGCCCTTGCGCGGCCTTTTCTTCGCCGTCACGACCGACCCTGTCACCCTCGTCTGCCTGCAGGTGTTTGACGGCATCGCCGGCGCCAGCCTCGGCGTGCTGCTGCCTCTGATCACGGCGGACATCGCGGGGCGGAGCGGCCATTACAACCTGGCGCTAGGCTTCGTCGGCTTCGCCATGGGGATCGGCGCCACCGCCAGCACCGGGGTCGCCGGCTGGATCGCCGACCGCGCGGGCGAGCCCTTCGCCTTCTCGGCGCTCGCCTTTGCCGGGGTGGCGGCGGTGTTCTTCGTCTGGGGGGCGATGCCGGAGACGCGGCCCAAGCCGGCAAGCTAGGCCGGCAGACTATCGACGCCTCGCCGCTTCCGCCTTCGGTACGCGCCGGACCTCGCTATAGCGCATCTGGGCGGTGTTGTCCTTCGCTTCCAGAACGC
>DATFRE010000255.1:0-7129 GCA_035263545.1 Dongiaceae bacterium | reverse complement strand
GCCGATCTGAAGATGGGTGTCCTCAGGGATCATCGCGCCGAGCCCTCGTTGATCTCACCGACAGAACAGTCGCGCGCGCTGACCCTGTCAACTCCGTTCTCCGCATCTCGGCGCCGGGCAGGTCTCAGGCGATGGCGGGTCTGCGGCGCAGCTGCGCGAAAATTATGCCGTGCAGGATGAGATAGAAGGGCACCAGCACCGTCGGGATCAGTGACCAGGGCAGGTTTTGCACCGGCAAAGGCCCCGGGACACCGGTGTGGAAGATCTCCAGCGGCGTGCCCTGCGCCGAGGTGGCCCCGAGCGTGACCGCGGCAAAGAGATCGAGGGTGCCGAAACAGTTCCAGATTTGCGGAACGATCCTTTCCCCCGGCCTCCGCGCCATATAGGCGATGACCGGCAAAGCGAGGCCGCCGGTGATCACATCGCCCCATCCAGCGGAATAGGGAAACGGGCCGGCCAGACGGCCCGCGGCGGCGAGCAGCAGGAAGAAGAAGCCCAGGACGCGGATGGTGTTGAGCCCGATCAGCAGCCCGGTCGGCAGCCCCAGCAGGGTCGCGCGGAACGCCGGCCAGCTCGCCGCAGCCAAGCCCGCCGCGAGGAGCGGGACGATGACCAGGACTCCCACCGGCGGCACGGGGCCGGGCGCCGCGCTGAGCAGGGCGCCGCTGCCGGCCAGCATGACGGCGAGCCCGCTCCAGAGCCCGCCGGTCGCGAGCAGGAGAAATCTCTGCGGCCAGCCACCGCAAATTGCTGCGGCGAGCGCTCCGATGTTCACGATCACGGCAGCCACGAGAACGATCGTTCCGATCTGATCGAGCATGGCAATCTCCTATGGGTGTGTATACACATATCTGATTGAGCGGATAATTCAATGGCGTCGTTCTTCCTCTGTCGCCCGAGCCGGGGATGCTTGGACCGGGTATCGGCACTTGCTATGGTCGGCTCTCGCGGCGGAAGGAAATTCGCGCGGAGCGTGTGTGATGGCGGAGATCTCTCGGGAGAACGGCCTCAGCCTGACGGGGCTATGGAATGGCCTCTTCTCCTATCCGCGTCTCTTCGAGCCGACCTCGTTCGTCGCGATCCTGATCGAGCAGGGGGCGAGGTTCAGCGGCACGACCCACGAGCCCTGCACCCGCGGGCCCGCTCTCGGTGGCCTGCTCTATGCCACGATCCAGGGGCGCCGCGAGGGCTCGGGCGTCTCCTTCGTCAAGACCTATGACGGGACGGGCGGGTGGACTCATTCGGTCATCTATGAGGGCCTGCTGAACGGCGATGGGACCGAGATCGAGGGGCACTGGAAGACATCGGGCTGGTCGGGGAAGTTTCTGATGCGGCGTCCGACCGCGAAGGACGCGAGCGCGAAGGAAGAGGGTGCGGAGCAAAAGGCGGCTGAGCCGGTCGGCCGGCCTTAGCCCAGGCGCGGTGCCCGGCGGAATCTCGACCGCCGGGCAACCGTCCTCTTACTCCGCAGGTCCGAAGGTCTTCAGATAGGCCTGGATGTCCTGCAGCTCCGCGTCGGTGGGGATCTCACCCTTGGGCTTGTCGAAGCCCGTCTTTCCCCAGACCGGCATGATCTTCATATGCTTGTTCTCGTCGTCGATGCCTTCCATCAGGGTCCGCTTGAAGATCGGAAAATCCCAATAGGCGGCATCGCCTTCCAGCTTCTTGCCCACGCCGCCACCGCCTTTCGGTCCGTGGCAGCGCTGGCAATTGTCGACATAGAGCTTCTTGCCGACCGCCAAGTCCTCCGCCAGCGCGTGAGAGGCGCTGGCGATGACGAGGGCGGCCGCGAGCGAAAGCACCATCTTGTCCATAAGTCTCTCCCTATGGAGGTGTTACTGCTTGCTCCCGCCATCGAACGGGTAAGATCGCTCTTTGACTTCCCCTCGCCGCCCGCCGATCGCGGCGAATGAAGCATCTCTCGCCGCCGGACCCGCCGCCTTGATCTACATCAAGGGGATATCGTCGATGTTGTTGCCGCCCCGTTCTCCACGCATAGTGCGGCCATGGGCGGAAGCGAGCAGCGGGAAGGACCGCGTCCCATCATCAAGGCCGATTACGAGTCGCTGGCGGCGTTTCGCCATGCGCTGCGCGAGTTTCTCGATTTCAGCCAGGAAGCGGCCCGTCGTGCCGGGCTGACGCCGCAGCAGCATCAGGCGCTGCTGGCTATCAAGGGCTATCCGGGGCGGGAGGTGGTGACGGTCAGCGAGCTGGCGGAGCGGCTGCTGCTGCGCCATCACAGCGCCGTCGGGCTGCTCGACCGGCTGGAGAGCCTGGGCCTCATCCGGCGCAAGCCCGATCCCAAGGACGGGCGGCGCGTCCTGATCGCGCTCACGGCCAAGGCCGAGCGCCTGCTGGCAAGTCTGTCGGCGACCCATCTGGAGGAGATCCGCCGGCTCGGGCCTTCCCTTGGCGGGCTGCTCGACCGCTTCGCAGGCGGCGAGAGCTAGATCTACAGCTTCAGCGCTCATGCGCACCGCAAGGGGCGCGCGGTCGCGCTCCGGGGCCCGCGCCAATGCCTTCTCACTGCGGGAGAAATCGACTATTAAGTGTGTCTGCATGAGGGATGATAAGCAGGCCGGGGGACCCATCGCATCGCTCGAGAATGTCGAGGGTTTCTCATCAGCCGCAGCGAGGGTATCGCATACCACCGCTACAGGTGAGCTGCGGCTCGAGCCGATCGAGGGCGTTCGCTATCGGCTGCTGCGCCCCGTCTCGCACCGTCATGGCCATCTGACGGAGGCGTTTCGAATCGACTGGGGCGTGAGCGACGCGCCGCTCGTCCAGGTCAACATGACCGTGACCTTCCCGGGACAAATCCGGGCTTGGGGGATTCACCGTTTCACGGTGGATCGCCTGTTCGCAGCCTCCGGCTCGCTCTGCATCGTCTGCTACGATGGCCGGCGCGAATCGCCGAGCTTCGGCAGCGTCAATGAGTTCATGCTGGGCGGGCGCAATCAGGGGCTGGTCGTCATACCGCCCGGCATCTATCACGGCTGGAAGAATCTCGGTGACGACGAAGCGACGATCATCAGCATGCCGAGCCGGCTCTTCGAGCATGACGGCCCGGATCGCTGGGAGTTGCCGTGGGATTCGGACGAGGCGCGAAAGATCATTCCCTATAGCTGGCCGTGATCCCTCGCTGTTGAGATTCGGCCTGGCTTCACGTGTGGGCGGTTGTTCGAGATGGCACCACGCATCAGCGTCCTGATCCCGACGCATAATCGGTCCCGGCTCCTTCGCCTCGCCATGTCGAGCGTGCTGACCCAGACCGAGCGGGATATCGAAATCCTGGTCGTTGGCGACGGGTGCACGGACGATACGGCCGATGTGGTCGCGAGCTTCGCCGATGCGCACATTCGCTGGCTCGACCTGCCGAAAGCCTCCTATTTCGGCTACGCCAACCGAAACGTCGCGCTCAGGCAAGCGACCGGCAGCTACATTGCCTTCCTGACCGATGACGATCTCCTCCTGCCGGATCATCTGGCGTTGCTCGCTTCCACCCTCGAAGAATCGGATGCCGAATGGGCCTATAGCCGGCCGCTCTGGGTGACGGAAGATGGCTTGGTCGTTCCCTTTCCCAGCAATCTGCTCAATACCGACGAGCTCGAGATCTTTATCAGCGAGCGCAATCACATTCCCTCGAGCTGCGTGATGCACCGGCGAAGCTGTTTGGAGGAGTATGGCTACTGGCCCGGGGACATTCCTGCCGGCGGGGACTGGCGCTACTGGATCCGGATCATCGAACGCGGCGGCCGTGCCAATCTCGCCTGCTGCCACACGCCCAGCACGCTCCATTTCAACGCGGACTGGAAAGTGAGGCCCGAATCGCAGATTGCCCAGGTGACTGCGGCGCGGAAGATTGCCGCCTGCAGCAACTGGTGGCCGGCGACGCTCAATGTCCCCATCCCGCCGGGACGGACGGAACAGGACGTGTTCCATGAGCTGATCCGGCAGAAGGGATATGTCGAGCGACTCCGCCGCGACGTCGCCCGGGTCGTCGATCGGCTGGCCTGGATGCAGCTGGACGAGACTCCCAGCATCCACTCGCGGCTGCGGGGGGAAAGCGCGCAGGCCATCATGCTGCAGAACAGCGCGGAGCGGGCCCTGGCGACTGCAGACGAGCGGCTGGAGCAGGCCCGGGAGGAGCTGGCCAAGATACACGTGAAATTGGACCGGGCCCTGCAGGACCTCGCGGCCAACCGCGCGGAATTGGAGCATGCGCAGCAGGACGCAGCAGCGACCAGGATGAAGCTTGGAGAGACGCAACAGGAACTGACGACGGCAGAGGAGCGCCTCTCCGAGGTGGACGCATCGAAGATGCAGCTCGAAGCGGTGCGGCTGCAGCTCGGGGCCGTCTATTCGAGCACCTCTTGGCGATGGGCGGCACCGCTTCGCGCCTTGCGGCGGATGGGGATTCGGCGCAGCCGACCTAGAGCGTTTCCGCCAAAGGCGGAATCGCTCTAGGTCTTGCTGTTGTTGCGCTCAAGCGCCGCGCGGGCTTCAGAGCATGGTTCACTTTCGTGCACCATGCTCTAGGCCTTGCCGAGGACAGCGCCAGCGGCTTCGGCAGCGGGCCGATGTCGGTCGGCGAGGCGCTGGAGATTCTCGGTCTCGACCAGGGTGCAGAGGACTGGCAGATCAGCGAGGCGCATCGGCGCCTGCTGCAGAAGGTCCATCCCGATCGCGGTGGCTCGGCCTATTTGGCCATCAAGGTCACCCAGGTGCGCGACCTGCTGCTACGCGCCGGCACCGGCCAGCTGCGCCGGCTGACCACCGACCTCCCGCGCAAGACTTCGCGCTAGGCCGCTCCCCACCCGACTTCCCCTCGAAAGCGGGGAAGTTGCAACCAAACCCGCCCCCGTCCATTGAAGGATTGCGTACAGCCATGTTCTGAGGGTCCGACGATTGGCCGATCGGTCCGGCATTGGCTGCCTGGGGCAGGCCATGCCAAGCTCGCTCCGCCATCGCGAGGACTCGATGCAGGCAGGAATCTGGCCGGAGGACGGGGGGGAGACGGGGGGGCTGATCCGGTCTTTGGACTGGTCAGAGACCAGCCTCGGCCCCGTCGATCGCTGGCCTCAGAGCCTGAGAACGACGGTCGACATCCTCTTGCGCTCACCCGTGCCGATGGTCCTCCTCTGGGGACCGGACGGGATCATGATCTACAACGACGCCTATTCCGCCTTCGCTGGCGGGCGGCATCCGCATTTGCTGGGCTGCAAGGTGCTGGAAGGCTGGCCGGAGGTCGCGGATTTCAACCGACATATCATGGCAGAGGGCCTGGCGGGCCGCTCCCTTGAGTTCGCGGACCAGGAGCTGGTGCTCTACCGCGCCGGCGGGCCGGAGAAAGTAGCCATGAATCTCGGCTACAGCCCGGTCATGGGCGATGACGGGCGTCCCGCAGGGGTTCTCGCGGTCGTGGTGGAGACGACCCAGCGCATCAAGGCTGAGAGGGCTGCGCGGGAGACGGATCAGCTCTTCCGCCGGCTGGTGCAGGGCGTCACCGACTATGCGATCTTCATGCTCGATGCGAATGGGCGCGTCGCGAGCTGGAATCCCGGCGCGGAGCGCATCAAGGGCTACCGGCCCGAGGAAATCCTGGGACAGCCCTATTCCCGCTTCTATAGCGAGGAGGATCGGGCGGCCGGGGTGCCGGCTCGCGCTCTCGCCACGGCGGCCGAGACCGGCCGCTATGTGAGCGAAGGCTGGCGCGTCCGCAAGGACGGGGAGCGGTTCTGGGCCAGCGTCGTGCTCGATGCCATCCGCGGCCCAGACGGAACGCTGCTGGGCTATGCCAAGGTCACCCGCGATGCGACTGAGCGTCTCAAGGCGCAGCAGGCCCTGGAGGAGGCGCGGGAAGCTCTGTTCCAGTCCCAGAAGATGGAGGCGGTCGGCCAGCTGACCGGCGGCGTGGCCCATGACTTCAACAACATGCTGGCGGGCATCATCGGCGCCATGGAGCTGCTGCGGCGCCGGATCCGCTCGGCCCGCTATGCCGAGACTGACAAGTATATCGATGCCGCCGTGGCCTCCGCCAATCGGGCCGCATCGCTGACGGCACGGCTGCTGGCCTTCGGCCGGCGGCAGTCCCTCGACGTCAAGACGGTGGACATCAACCTCACCGTCGGCTCCATGCTCGATCTGCTGCGCCGGACCATCGGCGAGACCATCCGGATCGAGACCCGACTGCGCCCGGATGCGTGGCCGGCGCTGACCGACGCCAATCAGATGGAGAATGCGCTCCTCAACCTGGCCATCAACGCCCGCGATGCGATGCCGGATGGCGGCCGCCTGACCATCGCAACGGACAACGCCCAGCTCGATCAGGCCTATGTCCGCGGCATCGAAGGTCTGCATCCGGGCGACTATGTCGTCCTGCAGGTCACCGACACAGGCGAGGGGATGGCGCCAGAGACCGTGGCCAGAGCCTTCGAACCGTTCTTCACCACCAAGCCCATCGGCCAGGGAACGGGGCTGGGGCTGTCCATGATCTACGGCTTTGCCAAGCAGGTCGGCGGCCATGTTCGGATCGTCTCGGAGGTGGGGCGCGGCACCAGCGTGCTGCTCTATATGCCGCGCTCGCAGGTGGCCCGATCCGAAATGCCCCAGCGGGCCGGAGGCGAGGCGCCCGCCGGCGCCGGAGAGACGGTGCTGGTGGTGGAGGACGACCCCTCCGTGCGCATGCTGATCATGGATATCCTCGCCGAGCTCGGCTATGCGGCGATCGAGGCTTATGACAGCCAATCGGCGCTGCCGTCGCTGGAGAGCCGCCGTCGGATCGATCTGCTGGTCACCGATGTCGGCCTGCCGGGCCGCATGAACGGCCGCCAGCTCGCCGAGCGGGCCCGCCAGCTCCGGCCGGGATTGAGGACTCTCTTCATCACCGGCTATGCCGAAGGGGCTGCCATCCGGGCCCGCTTCCTCGAGCCGGGCATGGACCTGGTCTCCAAGCCCTTCACCCTGGACGGGCTGGCAGCCAAGATCCGCGAGATGATCGAAGCCGGCCGGCTGCCCAAGGCCGGCTGAACAAAGCGCGACCAAACCCCAAGATCTGGAGGGCGACTCGGAGAGGGAGTCTGGATTTAGCGGTTCATTCCGGCGCCCGGGGAAAGCGAAGCACGGAGCC
>DATFRE010000254.1:0-4208 GCA_035263545.1 Dongiaceae bacterium | reverse complement strand
GCTGGCATCGCGCGGGAGCTCGCCGGCGGCGAGCGCCTTGTAGACCGTTGAGCGCGGGACGTTATGGGGTCTTGGCGAAGGCGCGGGGCGACATGGCCGGCGAGCATAGCACCACCGCGGATGCCCCCGCGCTGACCGCGCGGTGGGCACCGGAGAAGGTCGCGGGCGGTCCGGGCTGGAGAGCTCCCGCCACCCGGCGCGCTCTCTTCCTGGGCCTTCCTGGGAGCGCGACGGCGGGGAAGCCCCGCACCGGTCCACAACCGAGTCCACAAAGTAGTCCACACCGTCTTTAGCGTCTTGCGCGTCATCTTCGTCAGTAGCAGCAAAATCAATGCTTACTGACGCTAAAGATGCCTAAGACGGGATGCAAGACGCTTTTGTAAACCGTAGGTTGTTGGTTCGAGTCCGACCGGGGGCACCAGTATTTTGAAGGCTTTAGCGCAGATCTCTCGAAAAGTTCAAGATTGAGGGGTCCGCGGCGAGCCCGCCAGACCGTTAGGCCTTGCGTGGAGTCCGCCGCCTCAGGAGGCCCGGCGCGGCTTGGGCAGGAGCGTCGGCCATGGTGCTGCCACCCGGTCGTCTCGCAAGGCGGCGATGAAGGTCAGGGTCTTCCAGCGCCCGTGTGGTACCTTGGCCAGCAGGCGCTCGCCACGCGGCCCCCGGCCGCGCACAGGGCCCACACGAGGTTTTGACGGAGCAGATTCTACTTCTGCGTCCACTGCCCGTCCGGGCCTAGGAACCAGGTCCCTGCAGGCGCGAATTGCCGGATCTGCTGGGCGTAGATCTGCTGCTCGACGTCGATGGGCACATGATTGGCGGCGGCACGCTTCTCGTAGACGGCGCGGCGTTCGGCGTTCACCTTGTCGATCAGGGCGGCGATGTCGGGTGGGGCTTCGCCATGGGCCACGGCATAGCCGTCATAGCGCTCGCCCACGATCCCGGCGATGCGCGGGGCGTCGAGAAGCCTCGCCGATTGCGCTGCAGCGGGCCCGATGGGACTGGCAAGCGCGAGCAGCGGCAGAGCCGTAATGCCGAGCAGCAGGCAGCGCCGATCCGCCCGCCCCACCCGCGGATCAGAAGATCGGCTGGCTCTGGACATCTTCCTTCGCCTACTCCTCGATGCGCAGGCGTACATTGGCATCGAGCTTGATGTTCAGATTGATGGTGATGGGCTCCTTAGGCGGCACCAGCTTCACCGTCGGTGAGCAAGCGGCAAGGACCAGCATGACGGCAAGCAGCGCCCTCCCACGCCTGAACTGCGGCGATAAGGCTTCGGCTTCGTCAAGGTGGAACCCTCCTCGCCGAGCGGCGCAGCAGATCTGCGGCCGATCTTAGGCTCAGCATCGCGATATCGGCAAGGTGATGGAAATTGCTCTCCAGGCGGATATTGAAGATGAAGGGGTGGCCTGACATCAGTGCCGGATTCCGGCCTTCCAGATGCAGCAGCACCGTCCCCTCGCCGCTCTCGGCCTTGTCGAGATCGAGGGTGAGCTTGTCGTAGTGGAAATCACTCAAGGCCTGGAGCGTGAGCCGCATCCAATTGCCCGCTTCGGCGATCTGCGGCGGCAGGCGGCCCGGCTTGTAGCTGAGGATGCCGGCGCCGCGCGCCGCCAGCTTGCCGCCGCTGACGGCGAGCTTGTCGCCCTTGTAGGTGACGGGGATCTGCCCATCAAGCTGCCCGGTGCCGCTCAAGCCCTCCGGGCCAATCAGCCGGGTGATCTCCGCCAGATCGACGTGATCGACTTTGAGGGTCGTGGCGATATTCGGCGTCGCGGGATCGATGGTGAAGCCGGCCGCGCCGATGTCTCCCCCGGCGACATTCACCGCGACGCGGTCGAGCTTGAGCGCGGGCTTGGCCAGGAGCTGGCCGGCAAGCGCGAGCTTTGCCGACGGCAGGCCGGGGGCCAGGATGGCGGCGGTGAGGCTCTGGCCGGGCGGCGTCGCCGGCGGCCAGAGGGCGGCGAGCTTGATCGCGCTGTTGATGGCCACGATGCGCGCATACGGCGTCGCCAGGCCGAGATCCTTCAGGGTCAGCGTCAGATCAGGCGTCAGCGCCTTGTCGGTCCAGGTGAGCGTCCCTGCGAGGCCGGCCGATCCCTCCACATCTTGCGCCATGCCGGCCAAGGAAGGGAAAAGATCACCGGGCTGGAGCCCACCGCGCTTGAAGACAACGGGCGACAGGGTCACCGTCGCGCCGCCATTGCGCTTGGCGAGGTCATGCTTGCCCTTGGCCTGGAGCTTCGCCGGCGACTTGGTTAGGGTCTCGCCGGCCAAGGTGAAATCGAGCAGCGGGCCCAGGAGCGTCGCGCTGCCGCTGAACTTCAGCGGCGCGACCAACCCCGGCTTCTGCAGATTGGTAAGGCGCGCGACGGAGAACTTCGCCGTCGTCTTGCTGCCCTGCCGGAGGAAATCGCCGTCGACTCCCTGCACCGTCCAGGGCAGATCCTTCGGTGTCGCCGCCGCCTGGGCGAGGAGGATCCGCAGGCTGCCATCCGCCTGAGGCTGCAGGCTGAGGGTCTTCGCGGTGAGGATCGCGGGCTTCTGCAGCCCTGCGACCGGCGCGGTCACCGCCGCCTTGAGATTTCGCGCCTCGAGCGCGCCATTCGGCGTCGCGACATCGGCGGTGACCACGGCCTTGATCGGCGCGCCGGAGGCTGCGAGAGGCACGGTGATGGTCGCAGAGAGACCCTTGGCCTCGAGCTCCCCGCTCGTCATCGCCGCATCGCCGGCGAGATCGATGCGGACGGGGCCGCTCAAGCCGGCCGCGGGCACCGTCATCGAGGCGGCGATGTCGCTCGCCTCCATATTGCCGCCGGTGAGCGCGATGGTGGCGGAGAGGGTGGTCTCGTAGCGGCCCTCCGGGGTGACCAAAGCAAGATGGGCGTCCTTGAGGGCGAGGCCGTGGACGCTGAGGCGCGCGAGCAGCGAGGGACCGGCCAACCCTCCTGCGGGAAACTCCCGGCCGGCGAGGGCGAGCCCGTCCTGACCCAGGGTCAGGGTCGCATTGAGCCCTCCGATTTCGATCGCCGCCACATGGCCGGCCAGCAGCTCTTGCAGGCTGAAGCCGACGGCGAGCGTCCGGGCCTTGAGGGCGCCGCCGGCCAGCACGACGTCATGGGCGCGGAGGCCCTGGAAATCCACCGCATCCACGACGAAGCTCGCCGGCCCCAGCCCCTGGCGCTCCAGGAGCCGCGCAGCTGCCCAACTCACGAGCTCGGCGCGCGCGTGCCACAGGAGGATGACTGCCGTCGAGAGAAGGGCGATTGCTACGAGGCCGACGCCAAGCCGGCGCGGCCAACGGCGAGTCATCCGCGACACGATCCTCTGATCTTCCCCGCCTCCCGATGGGAGAGAAAGGGCGGGGTGAGAGGGGCCGCAGCTGCGGGGCGAGGATGCTGCCGAGGTTTCGACGATGGGCGTAGATAAAACACCACCTCATCCTACCCTCTCCTCCGTTCTGGAGGAGAGGGGAATCGATGCAGGTGAGGGTCTCCGAGTCAGGTCCGGCTAGTCAGATCCGTGTTAGAGATGGGCAGGCTGCGGATGCGCCGTCGGCATTGGCGGCAAGCCAGCGATGGCAACATAGGCGGGGGCTGGGTTAAGCCTCGCCGTTCCGCTCATGCGTCGAGCAGCGAGCGCGAGCTTATCCCTCCACTACTTCAGAAAGCGGGTGCTGATATAGCCGTCCATGCTGTTGCTGACCCTTATCCGAGTCCAGCTGCCCGAACTGCCGGTTACCACGACTTTGTCGCCGCTGTTCACCGTCGTGAGGACTTTGGAATTGCGGCTCGGATGTTGGCGGACATTGACGGCCGTTCCCGCCACAGTCATCCCCTTATCCGCGACGTTTTGCACGAGGGAATGCTGAGGCAGAACGGGGGTGTCGAGAGGTGCCGCCTGAGCGATCCCGAACGACGCGATAGATGTACTCCCTATAATTATTGCCACTAGAAGTGATCGCATAGTGGATTTCCTTTCCTGGAAGGCAGGACAGGTACAACCACAGCGGCACTACTTACAGACCCAACGATAAAGTAACCACTAGATCTTAAAGTTCCACGTACCGATCAACGCGCGATACGCCCACGCACGGGTCCTTCCGGCCGTGCCACTCAACTGCAGGTGGGACAGGCGCGAAAAATCGCTAGCGGTAAACCCAACAAACACGTCAGTAATACTGGCCATGCTGCGGCAGATTACAGCGGCCT
>DATFRE010000253.1:0-3257 GCA_035263545.1 Dongiaceae bacterium | reverse complement strand
CGATAAGCGTTTCCCCGGCAGTGCTTTCCATCACCACTCTGTTATATCGGGCGCCGATCACCCGGGTGTAAAACTTGTGTGAGGGGAGAGTTCGCGGTGGCGCCTATCTCGGATGATGCGGCCCTTGCGCTCTGGATGGTCGCTGCGGGCCGGGCCGAGATCAGGCGGGCCTCGGCGCAACTCGCCGGGCCCGGCGAGTTGCGCCTGAGGGCGCTGGTGAGCGGCATCAGCCGAGGAACCGAATCCCTGGTCTTCGCCGGCCAGATTCCCGAAAGCGAGTGGCAGCGCATGCGCTGCCCCTTCCAGGAGGGCGATTTCCCCTTCCCGGTGAAATACGGCTACGCGATGGTGGCGCTCGTTGAGGAGGGCCCGGCCGATCTCCAGGGCCAGCGCGTCTTCTGCCTTCATCCTCATCAGACCCGCATGACGCTGCCTGTCGAGGTCGTGCTGCCGGTGCCGGCACGGCTGCCCACGCCGCGGGCCGCTCTGGCCGCCCAGATGGAGACGGCGCTGAATGCGCTCTGGGATGCGGGCGCTGGGATCGGCGATCGCATCGCCGTGGTCGGCGCCGGCAGCATCGGCTGCCTCACCGCTTTTCTTGCGGCGGGAATTCCCGAGACTTCCGTCACGCTGATCGATATCGACGAGAGCCGGGGCGCAGTGGCATCGGCCCTCGGTGTGGGCTTCGCACTTGCCGGCGGCGATCCGCCACGGGATTGCGATCTCGTCTTCCATGCCTCGGGCGAGGGTGCCGGCCTCGATCTCGCCCTTTCTCTGGCGGGCTTCGAGGCCAGCGTCATCGAGCTCAGCTGGTATGGCAAGCGCCTGGTCGAGATCGGGCTGGGTGGTGCCTTCCACAGCCGGCGGCTCTCCCTGCGCGCCTCCCAGGTCGGCGCCGTATCGCCGCATCGGCGGGCGCGCTGGGACAATCGCCGGCGCCTGGCCCTTGCCCTCGATCTCTGCGCCGACCCCCGGCTCGATATCCTGCTCAAGGAAGAAACGCCCTTCGCGGCGCTGCCGGAAGCGCTGCCGAGGATTCTCGGGCGGCCGGGTGCGCTATTCCATCTGATCCGCTATCCCAATCCATGAGGTCCCCATGCATGCCGTCGAGGTCCGCGACCACATCATGATCGCCCATAGCCTGCCCGGCGAGGTCTTCGGCCCGGCGCAGAAGCTCCATGGCGCCACCTTCGTCGTGGATGTGGCCTTCTTCCGGCGCGAGCTGGGAGCGGACAACATCGTCGTCGATATCGGCCGCGCACTCGAGGTGCTGCACGAGGTCCTGGCGCCGCTGAACTACAGCAATCTCGATGCCGTGCCGGCGCTGGCCGGAAAGAAGACGACGACCGAATTCCTCTCGCGCTACATCTTCGACCGTTTCGCCGAGGCGCTGCGGGCCGGACGTCTCGGCGCGGAATCGGCGGCGGTCGAGCGCCTGCGCGTGACCCTCACCGAATCGCATGTGGCGCGAGGCTGGTACGAGGCGGCGGTTGGCGGCTGATCTTTGCTTCGCCATCCCCGGTGATATCGAGACGCCGACCGGCGGCTATGCCTATGACCGCCGGCTGATCGCGGCGCTTCGCCCGCTCGGCTGGAATATCCGTCACCTGGCATTGGGTGCGGGCTTTCCCTTTCCCGATTCCGAGGAGCTATCGAAGGCTGCCGGCGCCTTCGCGGCTCTTGCCGCGGGCAGCCTCGTTCTCGTCGACGGGCTCGCCTTCGGGGCGATGCCGGGGATCGCGGCCGCCGAGGGGAAACGGCTCCGCCTCGTCGCGCTGGTTCATCATCCGCTGGCGGAGGAGACCGGTCTCGGCGCCGCGGATTGCGCGGCGCTGCTGGAGAGCGAACGGCGCGCGCTCACCACGACCCGCGGCGTCATCGCCACCAGCGCCGCCACGGCCCGGCGGCTGGTCCAAGCCTATGGCGTTGCACCGGCGCGCCTGGCGGTGGCGCGGCCCGGCAGCGAACCCGTGCCAGCGATCCCCGAAAGGAGCTTCGCCGGGGACCAGGCCGTCAACCTGCTCTCGGTCGGCACCCTGACCCATCGCAAGGGCCATGACCTGCTGATCGAAGCGCTGGCCCGGCTCACCCATCTTCCGTGGACCTGCCGCATCGTCGGCAGCCCGGACCGTGCGCCCGCCATCGCCGATGACTTGCGGCGGCGGATCGCGGGCCATGGCTTGCAATCCCGCATTCTCCTGCCGGGCGAGGCGGCCAATCTGGCGCCTCTCTATCGCGAGGCCGACATCTTCGTGCTGGCCAGCCGCCATGAGGGCTATGGCATGGTCTTCGCCGAGGCGATGCAGCAGGGGCTGCCCATCATCGCGACCACGGCCGGCGCGATTCCCGAAGCCGTGCCGCCGAGCGCCGGGATATTGGTGCCGCCCGAGGATGTCGAGGCGCTGGCGGCAGCACTTCGACGGCTGATAAGCGATCCAGCCGAGCGCCGGCGCTATGCCGCGGCCGCGCGGGCCGCCGCAAACTCATTGCCGAGCTGGGCGGATACCGCGCGGGATGTCGCGAACGCGTTGCAGCGCTTCGAGGATCTTCCCCCGGCCTCCTGACAGGAAGGCGAGGGGCGTGGCGCCTAGCGAAAGCGGCAGTCGAAAAGCATGTCCTCGCCCAGCCGGTGAACCGTGACCGCAGGGCGCAGAGCGTTCTCGAGGCGGTCGATGGGGGGCAGGGCGAGGCCGATGGGCCCTGAGCCGATCACCAGCGGGGCAATGCAGAGATGCAGCCGATCGAGGGCGCCGGCGGCGAGGAAGCTCGAGAGAGTGTTCGCTCCGCCTTCGATCAAGATTCGGCGCAGGCCCCTCTCGGCGAGAGCGGCGAGGATATCCGCGGGCGCCAGCCGGCCTTCGCATAGCGGGAGCGTGATCGGCGTCACGCGCCCGGGGCGGTGCCGCTCGGTCCCTTGAATCACGAAGACCGGCCGTCCGTCCTCCGCCAGCAACCTCGCGGAGCCCGGTAGACGGCCATTGGGATCGATGACAACCCGCGCGGGATGAGGGCCGGAGACGCGGCGCACGGTGAGCTGCGGATCGTCGGCGAGCACGGTTCCGATTCCCACCACCACCGCATCCACGAGCGCGCGCAGCCGGTGCAGATGGTCGATGGCCGCGGGGCCGTTGACGTAGCGGGAGTGGCCCGTCGCGGTCGCGATCCGGCCGTCCAGGGACTGGCCGAGCTGCCCCAGCACCATGGCGTCTCTGCGGCCATCGGCAAGCGGCGCATAGAGCCGCCAGAACGCAGCCGCG